>NZ_JBQKUL010000016.1:0-75439 GCF_054968565.1 Pseudoalteromonas sp. G5_S1_54_S4
ACTTAAGTTAAAAAATTCTCTCTCAAAGCTTAATTGGCATTCTAATTCGTGCGCAACATGCTTAATTAATTCATATCCTTGGGAGGGCGTAATAATGGTATTTAGCGAGTTAAAATGACGTATTTTAACCAAACATAAAGTGGTGGAACGTTGCTGGGCTTTGAGTGCCATAAAGGCATACTTTAACTTTGCGCTATTGAGCAGTTTTGTTTGCTGGGTATGCGTGGCATGATATAAAGCGCGCTCACGCTGATAACGAACCCGATCGGCAAGTGCCATGGCCATTAAGACAATTTCACACAAAATGGCCATTAAAAAAGCATGACGTATTGAAAAGCTATAAGTAATAACGCCTGTAAGCTCTAAAGGCTGAATGGCTGCACCAATAATCAATGGCACCCATGAAAATACGTAAAACTTAGCCCATCTAAAGCCACTTTTTAATTTGTTATAAATTAAAATAAAGCAGACGATATAAAGTAATCCCAAAATTACAAAAAATATGGGGGCAGCTATATTTTCAGGAATAAAAAAGCTTAATGTACCGAGCACTAGCATTAGCCAGAGTAAACCAACACTTAATTTATAACGCCAGCAACGGTCTTTATGATATCGCAAAAACATGGTGCAAAAAGCGAGAGTGAAAAACGCAATAGTGTAATTAACGACAATTATTTTTTCGTGAATAAACAACTGCCATTCTAGCGGCCATAAATAAAAACCAAACCCCAGAACGGTGCCCATTAATGCTATAGCACTAATAATGTAGCCAATATAAACTAAGTACACGCGGTCTTTAATGCCAAAATAGAGTAATAGGTTATATAGTGAGGCCATTAACAATACACCCGCGAAAATTCCCCAAATGCCTGTTTGTGAGCGAACTAAATCAACAAATACATTATGGCGATACAAGTGAATTGGGGTTTTACTGATCCCCACGGTATCTATTTTTATAATTAGTCGTTGTGTAGATTGGCCATCGAGGTTAAAGCGAATGTGGGGCACGCTGTACTTAAATAAAGTAAGACGTGGCTCTTTATCGCCAAGCTTATAAGTGTCGAGTAGTTGGTTGTTACTATTGAGCCGATATATGGTGAGATGATCTACCATCGGGTTATCAAAGTGGGCAACCACATCTTCTTGTTGGCTGCTTTTGTTTTCTAAATCGAGGCGTAACCAATAATTTTGCTGTTCAAAGCTCCAAGGTATATCGTTAAATTCTTGCTGTGTAAATAGCGCCTGCTTGGTCATTACTTCTGCAAAACTTTGTGTTTTGCTTTTGTCTATGTAATAAGCATGATCGAGGTAAACAGGGGTTATTTTATCTATGGTATAGCGCGATGGCATCACAAAGTTTGTTGCCAATATGCTGATAATAAAAAAGATAAAAATAAGTATTACAACTGCTATGGCATGATAGCGTAAAGTTTTAAATTCCAATATTAATCTATGTCCAGATTACTTTTTTATAGTGTAGCAGTAAAAAGCGCAGATAATCTGCGCTTTTATAAAATTTACTCGTTAGTTATCAATCGTTATGATTGTTCACGAGCAATTGCGCGATAAGCAATGTCAGTACGGTATTCCATGCCATCCCAGTTGATTTCATCAACCAGTTTATAGGCACGCTGCTGCGCTTGTGTAACTGTATTACCCAGTGCAGTAGCACACAGTACACGACCACCGGCAGTCACTACGTTATCGCCGTCTTGCTTAGTCCCTGCATGGAAGACTTTTTCGCCTTCAGGGTAAGTTACTTTCAAGCCATTAATAGCATCGCCTTTCGGGTAGTTATCAGGGTAGCCTTTAGCGGCTAAAACAACACCTACTGCAGCGCGTGAATCAAACTCAATGGTGGTTTTATCAAGCTCTACACGGTTAGCAGCTTCAATCAATTCAACTAAGTCTGATTGTAAGCGTAGCATCATAGGTTGTGTTTCAGGATCGCCAAAACGACAGTTATATTCAATAACCTTTGGTGTACCTGTCTCATCTATCATCAAGCCTGCATACAAAAAGCCAGTGTACGGATGGCCTTCGCTAGCCATACCTTCTACCGTTGGGTAGATCACTTCGTTCATAATGCGCTGATGAATTTCATCGGTTACTACAGGCGCTGGTGAGTATGCACCCATACCACCGGTGTTAGGACCTTGATCGCCATTGTAAGCGCGTTTATGGTCTTGGCTGGTTGCAAACGGCAGTACGTTTTTACCATCAACCATGACAATAAACGACGCTTCTTCACCTTCTAAAAACTCTTCAATTACTACACGGCTACCGGCGTCACCAAAGGCATTACCCGCAAGCATATCGCGAATAGCCTCTTCAGCATCGCGTTCGTCCATAGCAACAATAACGCCTTTACCAGCCGCTAAACCATCGGCTTTAATAACAATCGGTGCGCCTTTTTCTTTTAAATAGGCAAGCGCAGGGTCGATTTGTTCAAACGTTTGGTAATCAGCGGTTGGAATAGCATGACGTGCTAAAAAGTCTTTAGTGAACGATTTAGACCCTTCAAGCTGGGCTGCACCGGCGGTTGGGCCAAAAATAGCTAAGCCGTGTTCACGGAACTTATCAACAACCCCTAATACTAGTGGCACTTCAGGGCCAACAATGGTTAGCTCAACATTATTTTGTTGTGCAAAGCTTAGTAGTCCATCAAGGTCTTCAACGTTAATTGCTACGTTCTCAAGTTTTGGCTCAAGAGCTGTGCCCGCATTACCTGGAGCAACATAAACAGTGTTAACTTTTGTATTTTGAGCGGCCTTAAACGCAAGTGCGTGTTCGCGGCCGCCGCTGCCAATGACTAATACATTCATGGCGAATATCCTATTTAAAGCGGTTTTTTAAATTTCAGCGTCATACGGTCGCTTTCACCTATGGCTTTATATTTAGCGGCATCTTGCTCGCCAAGTCTAAGGCTCGGTGGAAGGGTCCATACCCCTTTAGGGTGATCGGCTGTATCAAGAGGGTTTGCATTAATATCGCTTTTTGCTTCAAGTTCAAAACCAGCTTGTTCAGCAAGTGCAATAACCACACTTTGCTTCATATAACCTGATGATTTTTGCATCTCATCATCTTGCTCTTCTGGTAGGCGGTGTTCAACCACACCTAAAGTGCCGCCTGGTTTAAGTGCTTTGTAAAAAGACTTAAACGCATTGCTTGCAGCTTCTTTATCTTTGCTCATGTACCAGTTATGGACATTACGAAAAGTCAGTACCATATCGGCGCTAGCCGCAGGAGCAATATCTAAATGTGTAGATGGGGCAAACTCAGTGAGTTTAACGTGACTAAAGCGGGCGTCTTCAGCGATTTTAGCTTTAAAGCCAGCAAGAGAACGTTGGTAATAACCAACCGATGAATCAGCAGGGAAGTGCGCAGCATAATAGGTGCCTTGCTCTTTCAGCGCTGGCGCTAAAATTTCACTGTACCAACCACCACCTGGGGCAATTTCTACCACAGTCATTGTTGGTTTAAAGCCAAAAAATTCGAGTGTTTCTACAGGATTGCGGTATTGATCGCGCTCACTGCTACGCTCGCTTGCTTTAACTGCATTTGTTAATGCTGAGTCGTGGCCATGGTTATGTGCCAACGCCATTGTTGAGCTTAATGACAGTGTGGCAACCAGTAGAGATTTTAGTGCAAATTTCATCGTCTAATCCTTCACATTATAATTGTTAGTCATGGTTATAGAATAAGCAGAATACGTGAATTTGGTGCAAACAAAAAGAGCTAACTGAACCCGTTAGCTCTTTATGCGATTAATGACGGAAGTGGCGCATACCGGTAAACACCATTGCCATTCCAGCTTCGTCAGCGGCCGCAATCACTTCTTCATCGCGCATTGAACCACCTGGTTGGATAACAGCAGTAATGCCAGCCTCTGCAGCTGCATCAATACCATCGCGGAATGGGAAGAATGCATCTGATGCCATCACTGAGCCTTTTACTTCAAGGCTTTCATCAGCGGCTTTAATACCGGCAATTTTAGCTGAGTAAACGCGGCTCATTTGGCCCGCACCTACACCTATAGTCATACCGTCGCGGGCATAAACAATGGCGTTTGATTTAACAAATTTAGCCACTTTCCAGCAGAATAATAAATCTTTAAGCTCTTGCTCAGAAGGTTGGCGCTTAGACACAACCGTTAAGTCGCCTTGCGTTACCATGCCTAAATCACGGTCTTGAATAAGTACACCGCCATTTACACGCTTAATGTCGTGACCTGTGCCTTTAGCTGAGAATTCACCACACTCTAATAAGCGAACGTTTTGCTTAGCAGAGACTATTTGAGCCGCTTCAGGGCTTACGCTTGGTGCAATAATAACTTCAACAAATTGACGTTCAACAATCGCTTGTGCAGTCTTAGCATCAAGTTCTTGGTTAAAAGCAATAATGCCGCCAAATGCTGACGTTGGGTCAGTTTTAAAGGCGCGCTCGTACGCTTCTAAGATATTATTACCAATTGAAACACCACATGGGTTAGCGTGTTTTACAATAACACACGCAGGTACATCAAATTCTTTTACACACTCAAGTGCAGCATCGGTGTCGGCAATATTGTTAAACGATAATGCTTTACCTTGCAGTTGAGTCGCTGTTGCCACTGACGCTTCAGTGATGTCGTTCTCAACATAAAACGCGGCATCTTGATGCGAATTTTCACCGTAGCGCATATCTTGCTTTTTAGTGAATTGCATATTAATAGTACGCGGGAACTTAGTATCGATAGCGGCTTCTTCTGTGTAATCAGGAACCATTTTACCGAAGTAGTTAGCAATCATGCCATCGTACTGCGCTGTATGCTCATACGCTGCAATAGCTAAGTCAAAGCGTGTTTTGTAGGTTGTTGAGCCGTTGTTATTTTGCATTTCGCTAATAACACGGTCGTAGTCGCTTGCGTTAACAACGATCGTCACATCTTTGTGATTTTTAGCTGCCGCACGTACCATCGTTGGGCCACCAATATCGATGTTTTCAATAGCATCTTCAAGGCTGCAGTTTTCTTGAGCGACAGTATTCGCAAAGGGGTATAAGTTAACTACAACGATGTCGATAGCAGAAATGTTGTTATCTGCCATTACGCCTTCATCTTGGCCACGACGAGCAAGAATACCGCCATGAATTTTTGGGTGTAGGGTTTTTACGCGACCATCCATGATCTCAGGGTGTCCGGTGTGATCTGATACTTCGGTAACTTTAATCGCATTGTCAGCAAGTAGTTTACACGTGCCGCCAGTTGAAAGTATTTCAACACCTTGTGCTTCTAGTGCACGGGCAAATTCAACAATACCGGTTTTGTCTGACACACTCAAAAGTGCGCGACGTATAGGACGATGTGTATCCATTGTAGTTTGATTTCCTCAGTTAATGAGCTAGCTTAGAAGCGCGTATTTTAACTGATTACGACTCAAAAAACGACTTATAACGAACCATAAAGCGTGAGCATTTTGCAATTTCGTTAATAAATTTTACAAATAAAAAAAGCACCCTAAGGTGCTTTTTACTCAAAATACTTTGTACCAGCTGTATTGGATTAGTAAGCAATTATAACGACAGAGAAATAAGTCAATAACAAGGCAAAAATTTTGCTGTGTAGTTATTCTACATAAAAAATTTTTAACGCAGTTAGGGGCTTAATTAGCTCGTTAGAATGATTACGGTTTCAATATAGCTGGTATCAGTTCATACCGTATTTTTTAAGCTTTTTACGTAAAGTACCACGGTTGATACCTAGTAAAATTGCCGCACGAGTTTGATTGCCACGTGTGTAAGTCATTACTTCTTCAAGCAATGGCGCTTCTAGCTCAGAAAGAACAAGGTCGTAAACGTCTTGCACATCTTGACCGTTAAGCTGCTTTAAGTAGTGGTGAACAGCTTTTTTCACTGCATCACGCAATGGCTGCGGTTTCTCGTGTGACTGAACATGAGGGTTAGTGATAAATGGAGAAGTCACGTTTTGTTCGAACATTATAAAGTCTCTTTCTTTCTTAGTTAGCTGCTAGTGTTTTAAAGTATTGCTCTAATGCGACGACCTGTGCCTCTGAATTGTCGAGCGCATTAAATACTCGCCTAAACTGACCGTCACTGTCATGGGTTTGCAAATACCAAGATACATGTTTGCGAGCGATTCGTGCTCCCATTGGCTCACCGTAAAACATATGGAGGTTGGTTAAATGCTCCATTAAAATACTGCGCACCTCTGCAATAGCAGGTGGCTGCATATGTTCACCAGTTCGCAAATAGTGGTCTATCTCCCTAAATATCCAAGGGCGACCTTGGGCGGCTCGACCAATCATAATGGCATCTGCACCCGTATAGTCCAAAACCTGCTTTGCTTTTTCAGGTGATGTAATATCACCATTAGCAACGACAGGTATCGACACTGAACGTTTTATATCCCTAATTGTGGCGTACTCAGCATCACCTTTATACATACATGCGCGCGTGCGCCCATGTACAGCCAGTGATGCAATGCCATAACGTTCAGCTATTCTTGCAATCTCTACACCATTACGGTTGTCCTGATCCCATCCGGTACGGATTTTAAGTGTCACAGGTATATCAACCGCGTTTACTACGGCATCAATAATCTCTTCCACGAGTTCTGGAAACTGTAATAAGGCTGAGCCTGCAAGTTTCTTGTTCACTTTTTTTGCTGGGCACCCCATATTGATATCTATGATCTGTGCACCGTTTGCAACATTGAATTGTGCGGCCTGTGCCATAAGCTCAGGGTCTGCTCCTGCAATTTGCACCGCACGTATACCCGACTCACCAGAATGATCCATTCGGTTCATCGACTTTTCGGTTTTCCAAACCTTCGGATTAGACGACAGCATTTCAGACACAGCAAGGCCAGCGCCTAAACGACGACATAGCTGTCTAAATGGTCTGTCCGTTATGCCCGCCATAGGCGCGACAATGACATTATTCTCAAGTTGGTATGAACCGATACGCACGATATTCAATAGGCCTCTTTTCAAGGGGCGCTAAGTTTACGGCTTTTTACGCAAAAATCAAAGGCTATAAATTGAACAAAAGTGACTTTTTTTTGCTCTTTTCGTATTGACATTTGATAACCGTATGACGAAGCGGTTTATTTGTGTGAATTTTGAACGGCTGTTACTTTTATAATAAAAAATCTTTATTTTTTATTATGTAAAAAAATAGTAAAGCCTGTTAAATACAGGCTTTAGATACGACTTTTGAGTTAATACTCTAAATTTTTTAATAACGCACTATTACGCTTTTTTAGTGCCACTTACTCGGGTCCAATCGCCTTCAATGGCAATTTCATCGAGCTCAATAAAGGGCGCGTATATGTCAGCAACCGATTGTGCTTGTTCTTCTAAAATTCCCGACATAGCAATTTTACCGCCTGGCTTTAATAATCCTAAAATAACACTATGAAGCTCACGCAGTGGTTGCGCTAAAATATTTGCCACTACAATGTCAGCAGTAAACTCAGGTTGATTTTCTGGCAGGTAAACTTCAAGCTTGTCAGCAACACCATTGCGATTAGCGTTATCTAGGCTTGCTTCAAGCGCTTGTGGGTCAATGTCTATCCCAATCATGCGCTCAGCACCCAATTTTATTGCTGCAATACCTAATATGCCTGAGCCACAGCCAAAATCGACCACGGTTTTACCAGTTAAATCTTGGCTTTCTAACCATTTTAAACACAGTGCTGTAGTGGCGTGTGTGCCAGTACCAAAAGCAAGACCAGGATCAAGTAGTACATTGACTGCGTCTGGGTCTGGAATGTCGCGCCAGCTTGGACAAATCCAGAGTTTTTCGCCAAATTGAATAGGGTGAAAGTTATCCATCCACTCACGTTCCCAGTCTTTATCTTCGAGTTGCTCAATTTTGTAAACTAAATTGTCTTTTAGCTCATCATGGCGCTTCAATAACGCAACCACTGCGTTCATATCGTGATTAGCTTCGAATAGACCTATCACTGTGGTGTCAGCCCAAAATACAACAGTGCCAATTTTAGGCTCATAGATAGGCGTGTCTTTTGCATCAATAAAAGTAACAGAAGCACTGCCTGCTTCCATTAATAGGTCACTGACTGCATCAGCAGTTGCAGCATTGGCATTGATACGGATTTGGATCCAAGCCATGTTTATTTCCTTGAAATAGAAAAAAGGCCGCTACAGCGGCCTTTTAAGTTAACTCATAATGTAACGCTAGATTATTTAGCGTCTAAAAAGCTTTTCAGTAAATCAGAGCGAGAAGGGTGACGTAATTTACGCAGTGCCTTCGCTTCAATTTGACGAATACGCTCACGTGTTACGTCAAACTGTTTACCTACTTCTTCTAACGTGTGGTCGGTATTCATATCAATACCAAAACGCATACGTAGTACTTTCGCTTCACGGGCTGTTAAGCCAGCGAGCACGTCGTTAGTTGCGCCACGAAGAGACTCCATTGTTGCCGAATCGATTGGCGAATCAATAGTCGTATCTTCGATAAAGTCGCCTAAGTGCGAATCTTCATCATCACCAATTGGTGTTTCCATTGAAATTGGCTCTTTTGCAATCTTAAGTACCTTACGGATTTTATCCTCAGGCATCATCATGCGTTCAGCTAATTCTTCTGGATTTGGCTCACGACCCATTTCTTGTAACATTTGACGTGAAATACGGTTCAACTTATTGATCGTTTCAATCATATGTACTGGAATACGGATTGTTCTTGCTTGGTCAGCAATAGAGCGCGTAATTGCTTGACGGATCCACCACGTAGCATAAGTTGAAAACTTATAACCACGACGGTATTCAAACTTATCAACCGCTTTCATCAGACCAATGTTACCTTCTTGGATTAAATCTAAGAACTGTAAACCACGGTTGGTGTATTTTTTAGCGATTGAAATTACAAGACGTAAGTTTGCTTCTACCATCTCTTTTTTAGCACGGCGCGCTTTCGCTTCACCAATACTCATGCGACGGTTTATATCTTTAATACGTTCAATGCTTAAGCCAGTGCTTTCTTCCATTGAAGTAAGTTTGCTAATACAACGAAGTATTTCAGGCTTCACTTCTTCAAGTTTAGCTGAGTGCTTTTCGTTTGCTGCAATTTCAATATCAAGCCATGCTGTGTCAGTTTCGTTGTTTGCAAAGTGCTTAACAAAGGTTTTCTTTGGAAGCTTTGAAACTTGTACTGCATGCTTCATGATAAGACGTTCTTGAACGCGAACTCTGTCCATCATTTCACGCATGTTATTAACCATGCGATCAAACTGTTTAGGCACGAGTTTAAAGGTTCTGAACAGCTCACCAATTTCTAAAATAGCGGCTTGAGACTCTGGGTGAGAGCGACCCTTTTTATCGAATGTTTCACGTGCTTTAGTATATAAATTACGTAAATTTTCGAAATGGATGCGCGCTTCTTCAGGATCTGGACCTGTATCTACTTCTTCTTCGTCTTCATCATCGCTGTCATCGTCATCATCGTCGCTGTCATCAAGCTGTTTTTCACTTAATTCAGAACCAATGTTAGTGGCAGCAATAGGTGGTGCTTCGTCTGCATCAGGATCGAAAAAGCCAGAGATAATATCGCTAAGACGCATCTCTTCTGCTTCAAACTTATCCCACTGTTCAAGTAGGTAAGTGATCGCTTCTGGGTATTCAGCAACCGAAATTTGAACTTGGTTAATGCCTTCTTCAATACGTTTAGCGATGACAATTTCGCCTTCACGAGTAAGAAGCTCAACAGTACCCATTTCACGCATATACATGCGAACAGGGTCAGTTGTACGGCCAATTTCTTTTTCTACAGTAGCAAGGGCTGCAGCGGCAGCTTCCGCTGCGTCTTCGTCTGTCGTGGTTTCTTGCATCATTAATTCATCGGCATCAGGCGCGTTTTCGCTAACCTTGATACCCATGTCATTAATCATGCTAATGATATCTTCTACTTGATCTGAGTCGATAATATCTTGTGGAAGGTGATCATTAACTTCTGCAAAAGTTAAGTAACCTTGCTCTTTACCTTTTTGAATCAGAAGTTTTAATTGTGACTGAGGAGTTGGATCCATAGAGATTGTTTCTTCCACTCTGATAAGTTGATACAACAGGCGCCATCATGGAGTTTGCTCAAAGGCTAACCAGAATAATATGACGCAGTGAATAGCACAGTATAACAGCCTAAATCAAATCTGACTAGCTGTTCGTTGCTTTTAACGCTGTCATTAGTAAATGACATTCTAGTCGTTCGTCGCTATTTAGGCCCTGTGTCTTGTCTTTTATTAATAGGGTCTCTAGTCGATAATTTAAACACTGATCTTCAATAAATTTGAAAGTATTTTGGAAAACAGTCTCTAAACGCTCTTCATTTATTTGATGTTGCCATGTCGCTAACTTAGTTAATGGCTCGTAGTCATCGGTGCCCCGAAATGATTCAAGAATTTGTGCGGTGGTAATGCCATCTTTTTGTAATGCTTGATGTTGTAGTCGCAATAATAAGCCAATACCCGCAATATTCATTTGAGCTAAATCGGGTAAATAGGGCACACTTTTAGCCAAGTTAGGGTGCTGAATTAAAATCCCTATTGCTTGGCGCATGGGTGTAATTTTAAATTTTCGTTCAATTGCTTGCTGCTGTTTTGGCGTTTTTAAGTGATTATTGAGTTGCTCACGGGTACGGCCAATCAATCGCCCAAGTTGCTCTAGGATATTTTCTTGGTAAAACTCACTTGGGATCTTTTCAATCAGGGGCAGTGCCGCACTGAGTAACTTAGCCTTACCGGAATCTAGTGTTAAATCAATCTCTTTACTTAGTTTATTAAACAGCACTTTAGTGAAGTCATCTGCGTTTTCAAGGCGTTGCTCAAAAGCTGCTTTACCTTCTTGTTGTACGAGTGAATCAGGGTCTTCACCATCGGGTAAAAATACAAAATGCAGTGCTTTGCCATCGTTTAAGTAAGGCAACGCATTTTCGAGTGCGCGCCACGCAGCATCTTTACCTGCACGGTCACCATCGTAACAACAAATAACTTTATCTGTGGTTCTAAATAAAGTGTGCATATGCTCGCTGGTTGTCGCTGTACCAAGGGCTGCTACGGCATATTCAATACCTTGTTCTGCCAGCGCTACTACGTCCATGTAACCTTCAACAATCAGTACATGGTCAAGCTTCTTGTGTGCTTGTTTAGCTTCATAAAGGCCATAGAGTTCAAAGCCCTTATGAAATATGCGCGTCTCCGGAGAGTTTAAATATTTAGGCCCTTGATCGGCTTGCATTACTCGCCCACCAAAAGCAATAACGCGGCCGCGTTTATCACGAATTGGAAACATTAAGCGATCACGAAAAAAGTCGAACTGTTTGCCTGGGGTTTTCTCAGATGCGAGTTTAAGCTCAACTAATTGTTCTTTTTGTTCTTGGTTTCGCCCAAGTTGTTGGCAGAGCCCTTCCCATTCGCTGGGCGCATAACCTATCATAAACTTTTTAACGGTTGCACCGCTTAAGCCGCGACCTTTAACGTAATCGATTACCGCTTCAGAGTTACTGTGATGTTTTAACTGATGTTGATAAAAGCGTGCTGCATGCAGCATTAGATCATAGTCTGAACGTTTTTGTGCCGCTGTGCGCTCTGGTCCATTACTGCTCCCTTGTTCGCGAGGAACATCAAGGTTAAGTAAACTGGCTAGTTCCTCAATTGCATCAACAAACTCGAGTTTGTCATACTCCATTACAAAAGAAATAGCATTGCCGTTAGCGCCACAGCCAAAGCAATGATAAAACTGTTTATCTTGCGATACGGTAAATGAAGGCGACTTCTCATTATGAAAAGGACAGCAAGCTTGATAGTCTTTGCCCGCTTTTTTCAACCCTACCTTTGAGTCAATCAGGTCGACAATATCGGTTCGTGCCAATAAATCATCGATAAAGTTGCGTGGGATCTTTCCAGCCATTGTTTAAAGTACAGCCCTAAGATAAATAGAAAAGTGATGAAAACGAATTATAATACGCAAAGATTTGAACACAAATGCATAATTTTTTGAAGTACTAAATATCTAAACGAAGAAACCGAGCTCAAGGCTCGGTTTACTTCAATCATACTAAATGTATGTGGGGGTATTAGGCAGTTAATCGTTGCTTAATTAAACCTGAGATTTTGCCCATATCGGCACGACCTTCGGCTTTGCTTTTGATTATACCCATTACTTTACCCATGTCTTGCATACCTGCTGCGTTAGTATCAGCAATAGCCGCGTCAATGAGAGCAATAATTTCTTCTTCACTCAATTGTTGAGGTAAAAAAGCTTCAAGTGCTGTAATTTCATTGGCTTCAATATCAGCTAAATCATCACGCCCAGCATCTTTGTACTGAGTGTAAGAGTCGCGACGTTGTTTAACAAGCTTCACTATAACGGAGGTAATACCTGCGTCGTCTAGTGTTATTTGCTCGTCAATTTCACGTTGCTTGATTGCAGCAAGTACCATACGAATAGGGTTAAGACGTTGTTTGTCTTTGGCTCTCATCGCATCTTTTTGCGCATCTTTTAGCGTTATTAAAAGGCTCATTTATACAAGACCTAATATATTAGTATAATTTAACGCGACGAGCGTTATCACGAGAAAGTTTTTTCATGTGACGTTTAACAGCAGCTGCTTTTTTACGCTTACGCTCAGCTGTTGGTTTTTCATAGTGCTCGCGACGACGAACTTCTGAAAGGATACCTGCTTTTTCACATGAACGCTTGAAGCGACGAAGTGCTACGTCAAACGGTTCGTTCTCTCTTACTTTAATTACTGGCATTAAAAATTCACCTACCTAAATTATGAGCGTTGCTCAAGTTGATCAAACATTGATCAAGTGGTTCAAAAATGGTGCGGTATTGTAATCCGAAGCAACACCACATGTAAAGGATAATATTAACAGAAACACAGCAGCTAAAACAGTGTTAATTTATATGGCGTTGGTACAGCCTACAAAAAACCTGACCTGCCTTTTTCTCTTTAATTAACAACCAGTTATTTGGTGCTTTAAACGAGGTTAGCTCAGTTTCTACTTCAACATATATCAATGCTTCGGGGTCGAGCCATTGATTATTTTCCAATAAATCACAGCATGATTGAGCTAAATTTTTGCGAAATGGCGGGTCAATAAAAACCAAATTAAATGTGTCACTGGTGTTTTTTCTCTCTAAAAACGTCAGTGTATTGGTATTAACGACTTGCGCGTTTTGTGCATCAAGCGTCGCAATGTTTTGCTCTAATTGTTTTGCTGCTTGTGAATCAAGCTCTATGAATGTGGTGTGTTTTGCAAAACGCGACAATGCTTCAAATCCCAATCCACCGGAACCGGCAAAGCAATCGAGAGTGTGCGCATCGCGGGTATCGTGCATCAACCAATTAAACACCGTTTCTTTAATTCGGTCGGTTGTAGGACGCAGACCTTGAACATCTTTTACTGGCAGTTTTCGACCGCGAAATTGGCCGCTAATGATTCTAATAACCCCATCAGCTGATTTATGAGTGGTGTTATTTTGTGTGGTTTTTTTTCTCATTTAACTCACTAAAAATTGGTATCTATGATCTAGCTCAGATAATATTGCAATCATATCACGGCGTGTCATTTTTCAACTGCGCTAAAAGTGTTACTATTATGCACCCTCGAGGATAACGTGTTGCTAAAAGCAATTATTTAGGCTTAAAAGCACGCTATCATTATCGTTAGTTTATCAGATTTTTATAAGTGGTTATTAGCAAGTATGGCAAAAAAAAGTAAATTCATGTCGTGGCTCGGTTTTGGCAAGTTAGATAAAAAACAAGCAGAAGCTGATAAACAACAAGCATTAGCAAAAGAGCAGGCAGAAAAAGCCGAGCAAGAACGTTTAGCTGCAGAGCAAGCTGAGGCAGAGCGTTTACAGGCTGAAGCAGAAGCCGAGCGTATAGAACAAGCTCGAATTGCAGCTGAACAAGATCGTTTAGCACAAGAGCAGGCAGAAAAAGCCGAGCAAGAACGTTTAGCTGCAGAGCAAGCTGCGGCAGAGCGTTTACAAGCTGAAGCAGAGGCCGAGCGTTTAGAGCAAGAGAAACAGGCGCAAGCACAGCGCGCAGCGGCAGAAGAAAAACAAGCGATTGAACACGCTAATGCAGAGCTATTAGCTAAACAGCAGGCAGATGCAGAGCAACAAAGACAAGAGCAAGCCAAACGTTTAGCAGAACAAGAAGCGCAAATGCAGTTAGAGCAAGAGCGCATTGCAGCAGAAAAAGCTGAGAACGAGCGTTTAGAACAACAGCGTATTGCAGCAGAACAAGCTGAGAACGAGCGTCTAGAACAACAGCGTATTGCAGCAGAGCAAGCTGAGAACGAGCGTTTAGAACAACAGCGCATTGCAGCAGAGCAAGCTGAGAACGAGCGTTTAGAACAACAGCGCATTGCAGCAGAGCAAGCTGAAAATGAGCGTTTAGAACAACAGCGCATTGTAGCAGAACAAGCTGAGAACGAGCGTTTAGAACAACAGCGTCTGGCTGCTGAAGAGGAGTCTGAACGCCTAGAGCAACAGCGACTGACCGCAGAGCTTGCAAAGGAAGAAGCTATAAAAGCGGAAAAACCTAAAAAAGAAGGTTTTTTCTCTCGCCTCAAAAAAGGCTTACTGAAAACACGCGTTAATATTGGTTCTGGCTTTGCCTCAATTTTCAGCGGTAAAAAAATTGACGATGAGTTATTTGAAGAATTAGAGACTCAGTTACTCACTGCCGATCTTGGTGTTGATACCACAATGAAGCTAATCGATAGCCTGACCGACGCCGCTGATCGCAAGCAGCTTAAAGATGGTGATGCGCTTTATGAATTAATGAAGCAAGAAATGGCAACTATGCTGAAAACAGCAGAGCAGCCTTTAGAAATACCAGCAGACAAAAAACCTTTCGTTATCCTTATGGTAGGTGTAAACGGCGTAGGTAAAACCACCACCATTGGTAAAATGGCGAAACAATTTCAAAACCAAGGTAAATCGGTAATGCTTGCTGCCGGTGATACATTTAGAGCCGCAGCAGTAGAGCAGCTTCAAGTTTGGGGTGAGCGTAATAGTATTCCTGTTATAGCTCAGCACACTGGTGCTGATAGCGCCTCAGTGGTATTTGATGCCTTTCAAGCCGCTAAAGCGCGTAATGTTGATGTGTTAATTGCCGATACAGCAGGGCGCTTGCAAAATAAAGATAACTTAATGCAAGAGCTTGAAAAAATAGCCCGTGTGATGAAAAAAGTAGACCCAGATGCACCGCATGAAGTGATGCTGACAATTGATGCTGGCACAGGCCAAAATGCTATTAGCCAAGTAAACTTATTTAACCAATGTGTAGGTCTAACGGGTATCACACTATCAAAGCTTGATGGCACCGCTAAAGGCGGGGTTATTTTTGCCGTTGCTGATAAGTTTAATATTCCTATTCGTTACATTGGTGTAGGTGAAAGTATTGATGATTTACGCACCTTCAAGAGCGATGACTTTATTGACGCGCTATTTAGCCAAGATGAGGACGACGTTTAATTTACCAAAAGGGAGCCTGCTCCCTTTTTAATTGCAAGGAATACCAATTGCGTTAGGACGTTTAATGAGGTTGGCATAATAAAAAAATGATAAATTTTCAGCAAGTAAGTAAAACCTATGCCGGTGGGCATCGCGCGCTTGAAAAAGTGAGTTTTCATATAAAACCAGGCGAACTGGCTTTTTTAACGGGCCACAGTGGTGCCGGTAAAAGTACACTTTTAAAGCTTATTAGCTTGATGGAACGCCCTTCTGCGGGCAATGTGTTTATCAATGGCGTGGATTTAAATAAGTTAAATTCACGACAAATTCCGTATGCACGCCGCGACATTGGTATTATTTTTCAAAATCATCGTCTATTAGAACGATACACGGTGTTCGATAACGTTGCTTTGCCCTTAATTATTGAAGGGACTCACCACAAGCAAATTGCCAAGCGTGTGCATGGTGCGCTCGATAAAGTGGGCTTGTTAGATAAAGTACGCTGTCACCCCTCCACACTCTCTGGCGGTGAGCAGCAACGTGTAGGGATTGCACGAGCCATTGTTAATTCTCCTCCTATACTATTAGCTGATGAACCTACCGGTAATCTTGATCCTGAGTTATCGATGGAAATATTACGCCTGTTCGAAGATTTTAATAAGCATGGCACCACGGTTTTAATTGCCACCCATGACTTGGGGTTAGTATCACGAATGAAGTATCGTAGCTTAACGCTTCATGATGGGCGGATGAGCCAAGATCCACTGGCTGAGGGTGTATTATGAGTTTACTGTTCAAAAGCCGTCAAAATAGTAATGATAAACAAAAAAAATCCGTATTCTCTGGCGGTTACTTTTTCATTATTAATATTTTTCGCCAAGGTGTGTACAGTCTTGGGGAAATGTGGCGCACGCCATTAGCCTCTATGATGACCATTGCTGTACTGGGTTTGAGTTTAACCTTGCCCGCAACGTTATACTTAGTGGTTAAAAATGTTCAGCAAGTGAGCAGTGGTTTTGAGCAAGCCAGCGAAATATCCTTGTTTGTAAAAGAGGGTATGAGTGAGCAAGAAACGCAAACTTTAGTTAAACGCTTAGCGCTATATCCTGAAATACAAAGTGTGACTTTTATTTCTCGCACTGAGGCTTTGGATGAATTCAAAGAAATGTCTGGGTTTGGTCAAGCTTTAGAATACCTAGATAGTAACCCATTACCGAATGTGGTTTTAGTTACACCAACCCAGCGACATAGCCAACCTAATGCGGCTAAGCTATTGCTTAAAAAACTTGAAGGTGAACGCGAAGTTGATTTTGGTAAGCTTGATATTGCTTGGCTTGAACGTTTAAATGCATTACTCAGTTTGTTAAAAGAAAGTGTAATTACGATTGCGCTATTATTACTGACCTCAGTGACGCTTATTATAGGCAACACAATTCGTTTATCTATTATGGATAAAAAAGAAGAAATACAGGTAATGAAGCTCGTAGGGGCAACTAATACCTTTATTCATGCCCCCTTTTTATGGACTGGCATTTGGTATGGCGTGATTGGCGGATTGTTTGCTTTTATTTGCGTAGCATTAATGATGTGGTGGCTATCTGCTGCGGTAAGCAGTGTTGCAGGGGTATATCAAACCAGCTTTACGCTAATAGGGCTTAGCCTTAATGAATTTGGCGCGTTGGTATTGTTGGCCACTAGCTTAGGCTTTATTGGTTCTTACTTATCGGTTAACCGTTACATCTCAGAAATAGAACCCGATAAGGTTTAGGGCCCTAATATAATTCTTAAAACTGTCATGTTTTAAGTTTAAAATTATAAAAAAGCCAAAGCAAAAAGATTAATCTTTGCTTTGGCTAAATCAATTCATAGGTTATTCAGTCGCCTAGTGTAGACTGACTTAACACTAAAAAAACCACTTGATTTATGATTCAAAAAAGTTTTAAATTCAAGTTAGCACTCTTGCTAAAAGAGTGCTAAGATGGTTTCAAATGTTTATCACCGAGGTGAAAAATGAGTAAAGATTTATACGCAATGGCACTTACAGTTGGGCAACAAAGCGCAAGTATGGATGGCTATCTTCAAGCTGTTAGTACTATTCCTATGCTTAAAGTTGAGCAAGAGCAGGAACTTGCAAAAAAACTTCAGGAAGAAGGCGATCTTAGTGCTGCAAAGCAACTCATTATGTCGCACCTGCGCTTTGTAGCGCACATAGCAAAAAGCTACTCGGGTTACGGGTTACCACAAGCTGATTTAATTCAAGAGGGTAACATTGGACTGATGAAGGCAGTAAAACGTTTTGACCCATCAGTGGGTGTACGTTTGGTTTCATTTGCGGTTCATTGGATCAAAGCCGAAATTCATGAGTTTGTGCTTAAAAACTGGCGTATCGTAAAAGTTGCGACAACCAAAGCGCAACGTAAACTGTTTTTTAATCTTCGTAAAAACAAAAAACGTTTAGGCTGGTTTAATCAAGCTGAAGTTAGCACAGTAGCGAGCGAGCTAGGTGTGAGTGAAAAAGAAGTGCGTGAAATGGAATCGCGTATGAGCGGCCAAGACATGGGCTTTGACTTAACAGGCGACGATAACGACGATGCGCCAACCAGTACTTACTCACCAGTGCAATACTTAACGGATGGTTCTGCTGACTTAGCCGATGATATTGAGCAGCAACAATGGCAAGAGCAGTCGCATACGCGATTATTTAGCGCTTTGAAAACCCTCGATGAGCGTTCTCAAGATATCGTTAGCGCACGCTGGTTGTCAGATGATAAAGCAACACTGCAAGAGTTGGCTGAAAAATACAGCGTATCAGCAGAGCGTGTTCGCCAGCTGGAAAAAACAGCAATGAAAAAATTACAAAGCGCGATGAGTTAATCGTACTTAAAAAGTTATAAAGCCCTGCATGAAAATGCGGGGCTTTTTTTTAGTTAAAAAAAGAGGTTAACAAAAAGTATCGTTTTTCTTATTTTGCTTACCTCTAGTCACATCTGTATATCTTTTAATTAAATATACCCTAGTTAAAGTTAATGAATAAGTTTGGTTTTAATTTAAATACATGATTTTAGTTTGTTTTTAATTTGGGTATATGAAAATATTCGCGCACCTGAGCGACTTGTCGTTCAAACCGTAGCCTAAATTAAATTATTAATTGCTGTGCTTATTGCCTTTCAATTTCATTTAACGCGAGTATTTACACTCAATATGAACTCATATTCACTAAAGAAAAAGATCTTGCTATCGGTGGTTCTTGCCCTAGCCGTTATTATTGTATTGCTATCGTGGAATAGCTACACCTCTCAAAAAGCGTTACTGTTAAAAAGCAGTATTGATAATGTAAGTCAGTCTGGTAAGCAACAAGCTGCGAGTATTGAAGATTGGCTAGCTAGTCGTCAGCAGATCATAGAGTCAGTTGCGAGTAAGGTTGAGGGCAATACGCTCAGCGCATTACAGCAAGCCAAAGTGTCGGGTGGTTTTCAATTAACTTACTTTGGAGATAGTATCGGGAAAATGACTGACTCTGATCCAAGTATTGATCGAACCGGCTACGACCCGCGCACTCGTCCATGGTATAAACAAGCACAGCTGAAAAATGGCACCGTAATTACCAAACCTTATTTAGATACTGCGTTTAATCAGTTGGTTGTTTCTATTGCTAAAACCACACAAAGTGGCGTGGTAGCGGGTGATTTATCGATTGAGTCTTTAGTTAATGATGTTAATACTATGTCTTTACCGGCAAATGGGTATGCCATCATGATGCATCAAGATGGCACTGTGATTGCCTATAAAGACACTAAAAAAGTAATGGCAGATATTACGCATATTGACTCGAAAATAAATCACCAATTCATTTTATCTAATAGTCAAAACGGTGAATTTACTCCCCTTTATTTTAAAGATGAAGGCCGAAAGAAGCTTGTTTGGGGTGAAAATATAAATAATACCGATTGGCAGTTGCTATTTGTATTGGATAAAGAAACCTTAGAGGCACCGTTAATTAGTTTATTAGTAACTCAACTCGTATTAGTCAGTGTGGCACTTTTATTGAGCGTGTTGGCTATTTCATGGTTATTAAGTGTGTTGCTTGCGCCGTTAAGCCGAGTATCTCAAGCGTTATCAACAATTGCTGATGGTAACGGTGATTTGACCCAGCGTATTAGTGTTGATACACAAGATGAAGTTGGGGTACTGGCTGATAGTTTTAATCGCTTTGTAAGCAGCCAGCATGAGCTTATAAGCCATATTCGCCAGTTAGCTACTGATTTAGATTTTGATGCAGAGAAAAGCTTAATCACCAATCAAAACAGTGTCAGTGAGTTGCAGCGTCAGCAGCAAGAAGTGGCGATGGTTGCCACTGCGGTCACAGAGATGGCAAGTGCAACCCATGAGATTGCTGCTAATGCCGAAAATACCGCGACGGCATCACAGCAGTCAGCGCAAAGTAGCCGTGAAGGTAAACTGTTAGTTGATAAAACCAGAAATACGATTAATTCACTTGCGGGTGAAATAGACCAAACAACCACCGTCATTGGCGAACTAAGCTTACATGCTCAGGCTATATCGAGTATTTTGACTACCATTCAAGAAATTGCTGAGCAAACAAATCTCTTAGCACTCAATGCCGCAATAGAGGCTGCCCGTGCTGGTGAACAAGGGCGTGGCTTTGCAGTGGTTGCCGATGAGGTGCGTGTACTATCAAGAAGAACGCAAAACTCCACAGCAGAAATTTACACCACCATAGAAACCTTACAAAATACGACCAAAAAAGCAGTGAGCTTGATGGACAGCAGTAAGGGGTATGCTAACAATAGTGTGGATGATGTTAATGCAGCAGCTCATGCACTAGAGGAAATCACCTTAGCAGTGAATGAAATTTCTGATATGGCAGGTCAAATAGCGGTTGCAGCAGAAGAGCAAACGCAAGTGACTAATGAAATTACTAGAAATACGGTCGCCATTAAAGATGTAACCGATGAAATTACTACCTCAGCAACTGCGCATTTAAGCCAAGCTGAAGTATTAAAAGACAGAGCTACAGATTTAAATGCCAAAGTAGCGACGTTTATTTTATAAATATAATGCGTTTAAGTAGTTAAATTAACTGATGGGTTAGGGGGTTTACTTACCCCATCAGTTTAATGAAATAGCTTCTTGCTGAGCTATTTGTACATATTTACGTTCGACCAGTTGCGATACTGGCACCAGTTCAAATCCTTGCTCACTTAATTGCGGCAAAGCGTGGCGTAAAAAATCGATGGTTTCGGGGTAGGGATGCGCTATTGCAATGGCAAACTGATACTTAGTTGCTTTTGATTTTAGCTCTTCTAATCTTAATTGTAGTTGCTCTGTGGTCGTTATATTGTCTAAAAATACATGTCGGCTAATATTTTCCACTCCCAAAAAGTTGGCTGCATTCTGAGCTTGGCTTAATTCAGTTGTACGGCTATCAAGAAAATACAGCTGGCGTTTTTTGAGTACTTCCATGGTCCATTTCATTGCTTGGCTTTGTTGAGTCAGCGCAGAGCCCATATGGTTATTAACTCCTTTAACTTGCGGTAAACTGGCCAGCGCATTCCCGAGCGTTTGTTGAAGTTGTGCTTTATCCATATTTAAAGTGAGCGCACCAGGCCCGAGTTTTTTACCATTTAAAGCCTGCATAGGAACATGCAACAGGAGCTCTTTATTTGACTGACTAGCAAGGGTTGCAAATATTTGAGAATAGGGGGTGTGGGGCAATATTGAATAGGACAACTGCCCAGGTAAACTCAGGAATTCTAAATCACGTTGATGATAACCTATGTCATCGATCACTATGGCTATTTGCTTGGCTTTAACAGCACTCGATGTTGCAAATAAGGCTAAAAACAGCCCAGCTAACACCATTAAATTTATAGTTTTCACGTTTTATAATTTTTATTATCTTTGTCGTGTTTAAAATAATTTACCGAATTTAGTGCATGTTGAGTAGCTGTTTTGCCTTGGTTAACTGGATATCGGCTAAATCTTCAGTGCTAAAAACGGTGTTTTGTTCTAATTGTTCATTTTTTATTATAACGGCTTTATTTGTTTGTGGAAGCGTTGTTTGATTAATCGCCACATTCGGAGTCACGCCAATACCTTCAATCGATTCACCTGATGGCGTAAAGTAGCGTGCGGTAGTTAGTTTTAAGGCGGTATCACCATCGCCTAATGGAATGAGTGATTGTACCGACCCTTTGCCAAATGACTGACTCCCCACTATTTTTGCACGCATATTTTCTTTTAGTGCTGCAGCCAGTATTTCTGCTGCAGAGGCTGAGTTTTCGTTAATCAGTACAACAATAGGTGCGCCTTTTAAAATATCGCCGCGTTTAGCGTAAAACGACTGATTAGAATCATAAAAGCGCCCTTTGGTCGTTACTATTAGACCATCTTGTAAAAAGAGATCTGCCACAGCAACCGCGCTTTTTAAAGTCCCGCCAGGGTTGTCTCGTAAATCAATAATTAAGCCTTTTAATGCGTGGCCGTAATGGTTTTGCATAGCGGCTATTTGTAAGGCAACTTCATGCAAGGTGTGGTTTGAAAAGGTATTTATAGCAATATAACCGCTACCCGCATCAAGTAGTTGCTTAGTTACACTGGCCAGTTTTATTTGTTTTCTGCTGAGGTTAAATATAAGCGGTGTTAGATTGTTATTTCGGATAATACTTAGTTGTACTTTATTGTTGGGGCTGTCTTTAATTTGCTGCGCGACTATATCAATAGGACTATTTTTAATCTGCTGATTATTAACTGCTGTAATAATATCGCCAGCTCGCAGGCCGACTTGTTTAGCAGGCGAATTATTAATTACTTTAACAATCGTGGTGCGCTGCTCAATATTTTTGACCTCAATGCCTAAGCCAGTATAGCGACCATTGGTATTATCAAATAACGCATTTAGCTCATTTTTATCTAAATATTTAGAGTAGGGATCGAGTTTAGAGTATAAGCGTTCAAATTGAGAGGTGTTGTATTCAATATACTCACTGTTTTGCAGTGCTAAATCATCAACGTAGTAGGTATGGATATTAAACAGTATTTCATTTATTTTTTGGCTTTCTAAGTCTTTAACTGAGCTTGCATAGGTAGTATTTATAAAGCCAAAAAGTGCCAATAAAAAAATACCTGCAAACAAAACCAAAACATTGGTTTTGCTTGCGATACTTTTTTTTGGCAAATGTGTGTGTTTATCATAACTGCCTCTACTAGGATGCAGTTATTTTAAGATTAAATACGTCTGCACCATTTTATGGGATTAACAGCACGCCCTTTGTGGCGTATTTCAAAGTATAGACCAGAATCGGCTTGTCCACCGCTTTGCCCAACTAAAGCAACGCTTTCACCCTCTCTGACCATATCACCCACATCTTTGAGTAAGGTTTGTGCATGCCCGTATAAGCTCATAAAGCCTTCTCCGTGGTCCACAACAATCACCCAGCCGTAACCTTTTAACCAATCTGCAAATACCACCTGACCGTTATGAATGCTATTTACTGAAGTGCCCTCTGCAGCAGAAATTAACACGCCTTTCCAGTTAATTCCGCCGTGCTTACGTTGGCCAAACTTGTGCGTAAGTTTGCCTTTACTCGGCCAGCTTAATCTTCCTTTATTTTTATTTAGGCCCAATAGCTCAATTTTTGTGGTTTTTTCTTCTTCAAGTTCTTTAATAGTTGCGATCAGCGTTTGTTCGTTCTCTTCTAAGTAACTAATTGAATTTTTTGTTTTATTTAACTGCTTTTTTAGATTTTTTAGGCTGGCTTGGCGCTCATTTTTAGCGTCAAGAAGCGCTGCTTGTCGCCTTTTTTGTTCATCAAATAAAGCAACTAGCTTTTCTTTTGTTTTTTCAAGATCAGCTTGGTTTTTCGCAATTTCTATTTGCAGCGCTTTAAGTTCATCAAGCTGCTTTATGCGGGCTTTATTTAAGTAGTTGTAATAGCTAAGCGTACGTTCAAATTTAGCGGTATCTTCTTGGTTAAGCAGCATTTTTGAATAGTCATCACTACCTGCCATATAAGCACTTTTTAACTGTGCTGCTAACACACGCTGAAATTGGGCTTGTTGTTTTTCAAGCTTTACCGCGCGTTGTTGTTGCTCTGCTTGCTGTTGTTGTGTTTTTTTAACAGATTGCTCAGCCATATTGAGTGCTTTAGCGTTTTTCGCTATAGCGAGTTCATGTGCTTTTAGTTTTTGCTGCTGTTTAGCTATTTCTTTTTGCTGTTGTTGATATTCAGCTTGGCTTTGCTCTAAAGCCACTTGAACTTGGGATAGGTCTTTTTTAGTACGATCTTCATTAGCCACGGCAACGCCAGTGACTAATGAATGCAGTACACAGATACACGCAATGACGCGGTATGCGCTTTTTTTCATAGGTTATTTCAACACCATAATTGGCGACCCTGTCATTTCTGCAGGTTGCTCTAACCCCATTAAATGCAGCATGGTTGGGGCAACATCGCTCAAGGCTTTGCCTGAATAAGCTTGTGCATCGCGACCTACATAAATGAACGGCACGGGCTCACTGGTATGTGCTGTGTGCGCTTGGCCTGTTTTAAGGTTTGCCATTTGCTCTGCATTGCCATGATCGGCGGTAATAAGTGCTTCGCCGCCATATTCTTTCAATGCATCCACTACACGGCCAATACAGTTATCTACTGCCTCACAGGCTTTAACTGCAGCCTCAAATACACCTGAGTGACCGACCATGTCGCCATTAGGGTAGTTACAAATAATGGCATCGTATTTTCCACTTTTTATTGCTTCTATTAGCTTATCGGTAAGCATTTTTGAGTTCATTTCTGGCTGCAAATCATATGTTGCAACCTGAGGTGATGGAATAAGTTCACGGGTTTCGCCGTCAAACTCATCTTCTCGTCCACCACTGAAGAAAAAGGTAACATGAGCATATTTTTCAGTTTCAGAAATACGCAGTTGAGTTTTACCTTGTTTTTCAAACCATTCGCCAAGTACGTTATTAAGCGGCGTGGGGCCAAAAGCAACAGGCGCATCAATATCAGCAGCGTATTCAGTCATCATCACAAAGGCACTAAGCTCGGGCGATTTTTTCTTATTAAAGCCGTCAAAACCAGGTTCGACAAAGGCGCGAGTTATTTCGCGTGCGCGGTCTGCTCTAAAGTTTGCAAATATAATGGTGTCGCCATCATTTACTTTTACAGATTCGCTGCCTTTAGGAGTGATCGTGCTGGCTGCTACAAATTCGTCATTTTCATCGCGCTCATAAGCGGCATTTAGTGCACTTACGCCTTCTTCATAATCAAAATCGCCTTCACCTAAGGTGATTAAATTATAGGCTTTTTCAACACGATTCCAGCGGTTGTCTCTGTCCATGGCATAGTAACGGCCAATTAGTGAGGCTAAACGGCCACATTTAAGTTCGCTAAATAAGGCTTCAATACGCTCAATAGACGCTTTAGCACTACGCGGTGGTGTATCGCGTCCATCTAAAAAGGCATGAAAGTACACCTCTTTAGCGCCGCGTTTTGCAGCCAGTTGTATACTGGCAACAATATGATCTTCGTGGCTATGCACGCCACCTGGACTTAACAGTCCCATAATGTGTACAGCTTTGTTGGCATGAACGGCTTTATCAATGTTTTCAACAAGTGCAGGGGTTGTATCAAATTCGCCATCATCAATGGCTTTGGTGATACGGGTAAAATCTTGATACACAATACGGCCTGCGCCTAAATTAACATGGCCCACCTCAGAATTACCCATTTGGCCATCAGGAAGACCGACATCTAAACCCGATGCTGAAATTAATGTATGAGGACGTGTGGCCCAAAGCTCATCTAATACAGGGGTGTTAGCAGCTAAAATAGCATTGCTTTGCTCATCTTCTCTGTATCCCCAGCCATCTAAAATCATTAATACCAGTGGTTTTTTATGCTCTGTCATAGTCACTCCTATTAGGGTCTGTTGACCTTTGCGGATTAAAATTTGTTCAAACTAGGGGCGGTTTAATCGCGGCGCGAGGTTTGTAACCTAGTGGGCTAAGTAAAAACCGAGCAAAGCTTCCGCGTCCTGCTCACGCCCCTTACCTACATCCATGTAGGCAACAAAGAGTAAATCGCCCCTAGGCAGAACCCTTCGGGCAGCACCTGTTTGGCATTGATGCTGCGTTATCGCCTATTTATGGGGAATAACCACACCACATAGGCTCTGCCTTACCTAAATACCAAACAGACTGCTGCAAATTTAACCTTGAAAGATCAACAGACCCTAGCGTTGCTAAAATACACGCTAACATTAATGCCAACATGCCAAGCTTAAGCATACCGTGTTTTATAGCTAGGATCAGCAATGAAAAGAAGATATTAAAAATTTTCAATTAGGATTGGCTAAATTGAAAACTTTAAAGGGCTAGGTTATTTTTCAGTTAAAAAGAGCAGGGCATTGTGGCTTTCAAGTGTGCTTAAACTCGCATTTTTAGCTGATTTGGGTATACTTGCGCGGCTAATCTCTATTTTATTCAAGTATTGAATAGGGTTGTGGGGTAAGTTAAGCCTATCTTGTAGGTGAAAATTCAGAGTAGCCTAACAGCGCTCTATTGATTTGCTGATGAGTGACTGCTCATTGTGCAAGTGCAATTGGTAAGAATTTAAAATATCTAAAACATCCGTTTTAGTATGTAACTTTATAGTGGAAGTCGAATGGATCAATATATTGAATTTGTCTCAAACCATCCAATTCTAAGCCTAGCTTGGGTTGCGATTGCGTTTCTTATTATTAGTGGCGCAATAAAAAGTAAATTTTCAGCAATTCGTCAAATCAATCCTCAGCAGTTAACGTTACTTATTAACCGCGAAGACGGCCAGGTTGTTGATATGCGTGGGCAAAAAGAGTTTAAAACCGGCCATATTGCCGGTGCTGTGCACTTAAACCCAGAAAAAGCTAAAGAATCTGATTTCTCGACCCTTGAAAAGTATAAGAGCAAACCCATTATAGTGGTATGTGCTGCAGGCATGACTGCTTCAGGTGTTGCAACCGCAATGCATAAAGCAGGCTATGAACAGGTTTATGTTTTATCTGGCGGTATGGGTGCGTGGCAATCAGCAAGTCTGCCAACAACAAGCGGTCGCTAATATCTCTTAGCTAAACCGATTAAGGATTAATTATGAGTAACGTTGTTTTATACACCAAAGGATATTGTCCTTTTTGTCATCGCGCATTAGCGCTGTTAGAGAGCAAAGGTGTAAAATACACAAATATTGATATTGGCGTTCAGCCAGAGCTTCGCGATGAAATGATCGCCAAAGCCGGTGGCGCAAGTACGGTTCCACAAATTTTTATCAACGATGAACACATCGGTGGCTGTGACGACATGATGGCACTAGAAGCACAAGGTCACCTTGATGCTAAGCTCAGTGCTTAATTTAATTAATTATAATAAATAACAGGTTAGGAATAACAATGAACGAACAAAATCAAAACGCAGCAGCAGAAGCTGATGCAGGTGCACAGTTTACTATTCAACGTATTTACACTAAAGATGTATCGTTTGAAACGCCAAATTCGCCGGCTATTTTTCAAAAAGAGTGGGCTCCAGAAGTAAAATTAGATTTAGATACGCGCTCTAACAAGCTTGATGAAGGTGTTTACGAAGTTGTGCTTGCACTAACTGTAACGGCATCTATCGGTGAAGAAACTGCGTTTTTATGTGAAATTCAACAAGCAGGTATCTTTACGATTGCTGACGTTGAAGAAATGCAATTAGCGCACATGCTAGGCGCATTTTGCCCTAACGTGTTATTCCCGTATGCACGTGAAGCGGTATCTAACTTAGTAAACCGTGGTACGTTCCCACAACTTAATCTTGCGCCAGTTAACTTTGACGCATTATTTGCACAGTACATGCAGCAACGCACAGCGCAAGCTGAGCAGGCTACAGCAGACGCTTAATTTATGAATACAGCCACATCAGCTGTTACTGTTTTAGGGGCGGGGTCGTATGGCACCGCCCTTGCTATTTGTTTAGCCCGAAATGGTCACAAAGTGACTTTATGGGGACGCAATAGCCAAGACGTTGCGACGCTTGCAGCTGAGCGAAAAAATCAACGTTACTTACCTGATATTCCTTTTCCTGACACCTTAATCCTTGAAGCCGATTTACAGCGTGCAACGCAAAATAGCGATATTGTTTTGGTTGTTGTGCCAAGCCACGCATTTGCTGACACATTAAAGCAAATCAAACCGGCTTTGCGGCCAAATGCAAAAATAGCATGGGCCACCAAAGGGCTAGAGCCAAATACTGGGCGTTTGTTACAAGAAGTGGCAGTGCAAGAACTAGGTGAAGAGGTGCCACTAGCGGTGCTTTCTGGGCCAACTTTTGCCAAAGAAATGGCTAAGGGATCACCAACCGCTATTTCGGTGTCATCAACGTCATCAGCATTTGCTAAACAAATTGCCGATTTATTACATTGCGGGCGCTCGTTTAGGGTGTATAACAATGATGATTTTATTGGTATACAGCTCGGTGGTGCGGTTAAAAACGTGATTGCTATTGGTGCGGGAATTTCTGATGGAGTGGGGTTTGGTGCAAATGCTCGTACCGCGCTTATCACTCGTGGTTTAGCAGAGTTGTCGCGTTTAGGGTGTGCACTGGGTGCAAAACCTGAAACCTTTATGGGTATGGCCGGGTTAGGTGATTTAATTCTAACCTGTACCGATAACCAATCACGCAATCGCCGTTTTGGTTTAGCCTTAGGCAAAGGTGAAAGTGTTGATGATGCCATTGCATCAATCGGCCAAGTGGTTGAAGGCTTTAGAAATACCAAAGAAGTGTACTTACTAGCTCAACGCGCTGGTGTTGAAATGCCAATTACCGAGCAAATATACAAAGTACTCTATGAAAATAAAGACATGAAAGCAGCTGCTATGGCGCTATTAGGTCGTGAACAGAAATCAGAATAAAACGAACTGCTAGGTTTTAGGTGACAGTTATTTTGTTTACCTAAAACCTAAAACCTTATTGGGCGTTTACAAAGCCAAGCTGGCGCCAAGATTCATACACAAACACAGCTACTGCATTAGACAGATTCATACTGCGACTATCGGCTTGCATAGGTATACGCACGCGTTGCTCGTTTGGCAGTGCTTGAATCATGTCATCAGGTAAGCCTCGGGTTTCTGGGCCGAATACTAAGCAATCACCCGCTTCATACTGTGCTTGGTGATGAAATTGGCTACCTTTAGTGGTGCAAGCATACACCTTTTTAGGTTGGCACTTTTCTAAGTAAGCATCAAATGAGGCATGGCGTTGTACATGGCTAAATTCGTGATAGTCAAGTCCAGCGCGTTTTACACGTTTGTCATCCCACTCAAACCCTAACGGTTCAATTAAATGCAATGAATAGCCAGTATTGGCACATAAACGAATGATATTCCCGGTGTTAGGCGGAATTTCAGGTTGGTATAAAACAATATCCAGCACAATAAGCCCTATAAAATCTTTAATTTGACTGGCTCAGTATACACGAACAATGAATAAAAAATGATATACTACAAACATTAAATACATCTTACACTTGGACAGATACGTGCATAATCGCAGTTATGAATTTTGGGTCAAAGCTTCAAGCATAGTGACCATGGTCATGGTGAGCCTAATGATTGCGACCAAAGCATGGGCTTGGCTGGCGTCGGGTTCGGCGTCGATGCTTGGCTCACTCACTGATTCATTAATGGATATTACCGCGACGCTAATGAGCTTTTTAGTTTTATCGTATGCACTGCGTCCTGCGGATGATGACCACCGGTTTGGTCACGGTAAAGCGGAGGCGCTTGCAGGGTTAGGCCAAGCCGCATTTATTGCGGGCTCGGGCTGTTTATTGGCGTTTCACGGTATTGAGCGACTCATTAACCCCGTAGAGCTGACACATTCATTATTAGGTGTTTGGGTCAGTATTTTTGCCATAGTGTGTACATTAGTGATTGTATTTGTGCAAAATAAAGTCGTGAAGCATACAGAGTCAATCGCTATAAAAGCCGATTCTGTACACTACAAAGGCGATTTAATTTTAAACGCTGCGGTATTGCTTGCTATTTTACTCGCCTATTATGGCGTACTGTATGCCGACCCATTGTTTGCTATCGGTGTGGCAGGTTATTTATTGTATAACAGTTGGGATATAGCAACCGAAAGTGCCTCGCATTTAATGGACAAAGAGCTACCCGATGAAGAAAAGCAAAGTATTTTTGAAATAGCGCGTAACCATAATGATGTTTATGGGGTGCACGGTATTCGCACTCGACAGGGCGGTAAAGTTAAGTTTATTCAACTGCATTTAGAGCTTGATGACAATTTACCGCTTATTCGTGCCCATAAAGTGGCAGATGAAGTGGAGCTGATGATCACTCAGCAATTTGAATCTGAAGTTGATATTTTGATTCATCTAGATCCGCTGTCGCTTAGTAGTTAACCTATTGAATCACAAAATTTATAAAGGCTTGTTAGCAATGGTTGGCGAATTTCGTCCCGCTCAAAAAACAGCTCGTGCTTAGCCCCTTTAAACTGCTTTATTAGGGTGTTTTTATGTCGGCTTGCAAGCTTATGCTGGGCTTGGTTATCAACCACTTCGTCATTTTCTGCGCTGGCTATAAATAACGGGGTTGTTATGGATAGTTTATCGAGCGCTTTAATAAATGAAAAAACAGTATGCAGCCAGCCATAGGTAACACCGCCTAATTGTAATAGTGGCGTTTGCTGATAAGTTGCCCTAAATTGATCATAGCGTATTTGGCTACTGGTTAAAGTGTTAAGCGCAAACTCTTCAGGTGTATAATCGCTTTGTCCTAACGCATAACACCCTGAGAACCCTAATAATGACGCACTGGCAGCGATAAACTGTGCTACGGGTTTTGGTATTCCTTTAGTATGAATATCAAACATGGGCGCAGATAAAAACGCCCCACTAAAGTCATGTGAGTAACGTGCTAAGTAATCAAACGCAATAGCGCCGCCCATTGAATGGCTAAGCAGTAACTTTTTACCTTGCCAGTGCTGCTGCACCACTTTTTCATTAAACTGGTTAAGATCGTGACTGTAATCTTCAAATTGTTTTACGTAGCCTTTATGGGGGTTTTTTAATAACCGATAAGAGCGACCTTGGCCTTGGTGATCAACAATAAACACTGCAAAATTATTACAATAAAGCTCCCAAAGTAGCTCTTTGTATTTATCCAGTCCTTCAATACGCCCTGAACTAATAACAATGGCAGTGTGAGCATCGTTAGGCTTGGCATAAGCATAAAACAATTCCCCTGCCGCTGTGTTTAAATACGCTTTTTTTAGCGTATTAGTATAAAACTCATTTATTGCAGGCTGATTCTTTTCAAGCTCACTTTCAGTACTATAAAACATGCTCTCTCTTTTGTATTGGTAAGCTTACCTCAACGCACAACCCGCCAGCGTCTTTATTTGATAAAGCTAAATTTCCACCATGCGCGATCACCGCATTTTTTGCAATGGCTAACCCTAAACCCGTGCCACCGCTGAGGCGGTCGCGGGCATCTGATTGCCTGAAAAACGGTTCACACAACTTATCAAGTTGTGCCTTAGGTACGCCAGGGCCATCGTCACATATTTGTATGTATATGGTATCACTGTGTTTTAAGGTGATGCTAATAGTATGTTGTGCGTATTTAATTGCATTACGTAAAATATTTTCTAGAGCACTGGCAATCAGCATTTCGTCGCACTCTATATTTACCTCAACATTACCGTGTACAAGTAAGGTTTTATTGTGCTGTTTCGCTTCAAACTGAGCATCGTTAATCACATGGTCAACAATAACTTGTAACGACTGCGCTTGCAGTGATAAAGGTTGGCTATTGGCTTCTAAGCGCGATACCTGCAATACATCGGCTATCATTTTATCAAGTTGATTTGCTTCTTTTTCAATACGCAATAAATACGATTGGCTGGCCTCACTCGCTTGCATTTGCGCCAGCCCTGTGGCCATTTTTAAGCGTGTTAGTGGGGAGCGCAATTCATGGGATATATCGGCAAGTAAACGCTTTTGAGCGCTAAGTAGTTGCTCTAATTGATCAGCCATACGGTTAAAATCGCGTCCTAAAACTCCAAGCTCATCTTTTCGTTGACTATTTATTGTCGCGCGCGCACTTAAATCGCCATTTGAGAGCCTAATTGCAGCTTGTTTTAAACTATTTATAGGGGCAATTAAGTTACGACTAAATAAAAAGCTTAATGTAAGTGAGGCGATAATGGCGATAGAAATTTTTAACCAAACCGGCAACAATCTTAAGCGAATAAAGAGCGGTCGCTGTTGATTTATATCGATTTCATATAACTCAAATTCGCCTTCAGGTACTCGAATGCGCACAGGGCCAAAAGCTTGGTAATATTCAGTAAAAATAATTTGAGGTGGCATGCCTTCACTAAAGTTCAGTAAGCTAAAATCAATATTATTCTCAACTTTTTTACTGATCAAAAACTCATCGCTACTTAGTGAATTTAAATAAAGTAACTTGCGTTTACTCAAACGCGGGTGAGTAATAATGTCATGAATAGATCGCTTGTGTTTATGTGCACTACGTTCGATACCTCGAGCCAAGTATTCTAGATTTTTTTGCATGGGCCCTTTTAGGGGGTCATGGCTAATTGCATTGATCAGCGAAATATTACTTAAGAAAAATAGCGCAGTAAAAGTGCCAATGATCGTTAGCCAAAACCAAGCAAAGACTTTAAAAAACAAATAATGTCGAGGGTGTCTTAACCAGCTAAAACGCGTTAATTTACTCTCCTTGGATAAAGACATAACCCGTCCCTCGAATAGTTTTAATTTTTTCCCCCGCGATATGCTCAGCTATTTTTTTTCGAATATTACTCACATGCATATCAATAGAGCGATCAAATGACGCTAAACGCCGTCCTAGTACCTCTTCGCTTATTTGCTCTTTGCTTATAACATCAGGAGCGTGTTTTACTAATAAAGCCAATATTTCGTATTCGGTACCCGTAAGCGTGAGTGTGGTGTTATTTACACTGGCTTCACGCGTGGCAAAGTTAATAGTAATACCGTTTAAAGAGAGCTTTTTATTATTGTTATTGCTTACACTATTAATGTGTTCAATACGGCGAGTAATGGCTTTAACGCGGGCAAGGAGTTCGCGGTGGTTAAACGGTTTTGGAATATAGTCATCAGCGCCGAGCTCTAAACCAAAAATACGGTCAAAGTCTTCACCTTTAGCGGTCAACATAATCACCGGCGTTAATTTACTTTGTCTGAGTTGTTTGAGTACTTCAAAGCCATCTATAAAGGGCAACATAACATCAAGTAATATAAGCGCGTAATCGTTTTGTAAAGCAAGCTCTAAGCCTTGTTGGCCATCATGTGCGGTTTGTATGCTAAAGCCTTGTGCGCTCAAATACTCGCTTAATAGCTCACATAAACCTGTGTCATCATCAATCATTAATAGTTTCATACATTAAGCCCTACGCGCTGTTTTATGGTTTTATTTTACGCGTTTAATGTACTAAAAGTTAGTCTTTACATAACCTTTACACTGCTTTGCGTTACTTTGCATTGAGCCGGTTATAGTGAACACACTGGCTAGCAGCCAACAACCAACTCAATATTAAGGTGATGATTATGACTAAGATAAACACGCTATCAAAATTAGTACTTATTTGTGGCTTAACAGCAGCAACGCTCAGTGCGGGCAGCGCACTTGCAAAAGGTGATGGCCATAAACAAGGGCACTCTCAAGCACGCTTTTTACTCTCTGAGCGAGCTGCAGATAAACTGGCGCTTACTGAAGATCAACAAACACAACTAAAAGCGATTTTTACAGCGCAAAAAACGCAAATTAAAGCACTAAGAAGCCAAAATAAAGACGCGCGTAAGGCACAGCGCCAAGCTTATAAAGCGCAGATGGATGCGTTATTGTCAGCGCCAAACTTTGACGAAAATGCAGCGAAAGAGTTATTAACCGCACGCCAAGATAAGAAGCAGCAATTGGGATTAATTAAATTGAAAACCCAGCATCAGGTAATGCAACTGCTTAACGCTGAGCAAAAAGAAAAGTTAGCTAAAATACAGCAGCGCCGCAGGTAATAGGGCGAGGTCCGCAACCCGAAACTCGTCGCCCGAAGCCCCGCCTTGTATCTACAGAATATTTTAAACCACAGAGGGAGCAGAGGCGCTTTGCGCTACACAGAGAGAAGATCATTTATTGTCACTTTCTCTGTGTGCTCTGCGCCTCTGTGGTAGATAAATGACCTAAAACCTAATACTGACGCGGGGTAAACCGCTGCTACAGGTATAAAAAACCTTGCTATGTTAACTGCAAGGTTTTTAAATTTCTCGAACCATTAAAAATCACTTAAAAAAGTCATCTTCGTTTTTTGCCATCATTGCTTCAATGTCTTCAATCATGTCTTGGCTGAATTCATCTGCAGAAGTGATGGGTGCTGAAATTTTATTATTTTCAAACGACCATTCACCTAAATCAATAAGTTGGCAACGCTTTGAACAAAAAGGGCGATACGGACTTTGTTCTGACCATTCTACTTTTGCTTTACAGGTTGGGCAGTTAACCACTGTTGGCATAATTTACTCTCACATTAATATAGGCTTTGCGACTCAATTTATAATAAACAGCTAAGCTTTCTATTTAAAAACTAGTGACACGATTAACCTCAGCAAGTGAGGTCACACCCTCTGCGGCTTTACGAATACCCGATAAACGCAAATTGTTATATCCTGCTTTAAGTGATACCTCAGCAATTTCTAATGAGTTACCGCCGCGCATTATAATTTGCGCTATTTCAGGCGTAATTTTCATTACTTCGTAAATACCAACACGGCCTTTGTAGCCATCGGTACAGTTTTCACAGCCTTTAGGTGCGTATAAAACCATGTCTTGAATTTGTTGTTCACTAAAGCCTTGGCGTATAAGCTCTTCGCGAGGTAACTGCTCTGGTGTTTTACATTTAGAGCATAATCTTCGGGCTAAACGCTGAGCTATAATTAAACTAATAGAACTGGCCACATTATACGCGGGTACACCCATATTTAACAAACGGGTAATTGTTTCCGGCGCTGAATTGGTATGCAGTGTTGACAGTACCAAGTGACCTGTTTGCGCCGCTTTAATTGATATTTCCGCAGTTTCTAAATCACGTATTTCACCCACCATCACTACATCGGGATCTTGACGTAAAAACGCCCGCAGTGCATTAGCAAAAGTCATATCTGCTTTAGTATTTATTTGTACTTGGTTAACCCCTTCGAGGTTAATTTCTACCGGATCTTCGGCGGTACTAATATTCCGCTCCGGCTGATTGAGTATATTTAAGCCCGTATACAAAGAAACCGTTTTACCTGAACCGGTTGGGCCTGTAACCAAAATCATCCCTTGCGGTTGCTCAAGTGCATCGAGGTAGAGTTTTTTCTGTTCGGGTTCATAGCCTAATACATCTATACCTAACATGGCACTGGATGAATCAAGAATACGCATTACAATTTTTTCGCCCCACAAAGTTGGCATGGTACTAACACGAAAATCAATACTTTTACGCTCTGTTACCTTAAGCTTAATACGGCCATCTTGTGGTTTACGCTTTTCTGCAATATCCAGTCGCGACATTACTTTTATTCGCGCCGATAGCTTACTGGCCAATGTATTTGGCGGGCTGGCTACTTCGTGCAAAATACCATCAATACGAAAGCGAATACGGTATTTGTGTTCATAAGGTTCAAAGTGTAAATCTGAGGCGCCTTTTTTTATTGCATCCATTAAAATTTTATTAATGTAGACAATTATTGGGGCGTCGTCTTTGTCATCGTCTTTAGGAGTGTGTTCTTTGTGCTGCTCAGAATCGAGTTCAGCAAACTCTTTAAATTCGTCTTCACTTAAATTTAAACTGCTAGAGGCATCGAGTAATTGCTCAATTTTATGGTCAAGCTGGACGTAGTCAACCACAACTACTTCGCACGATAAACCCGTGCTAAATTCAAAGTTTTCGAAGGCACCATAATCGGTAGGATCTGAGGCGGCAATATACACTTTTCTGCCTTTTTGTACCAAAGGCAAAATATGGTGTTTGCGGATCAGTTTTTCTTTAACTAGCTCAGCTGATATTTGTGCAACATTAAAATCTTTTAAATCAAAAAAAGGCACTCTAAATAAATCAATGCATTGCTGCGCTAAATCTTTACTGTCTATTTTTCCACATTTAGAGATAAGCTCTGCAGTTGAGGCAAAATCTTGCTGCCTGGCTTTTATGGTATCGGTATCAACCCGGCCGAGGGTAATAAATTTTCTTAATAACGGTGAGTTAATATTCATTGCGCACCTGATTTAATCCTTCTTTAGCCAGCAATTTATCAGAAAAAAGAAAGGAATACATTAATCGTACCAACGCAGCAGACAATTTACTGATAAAAATATCAGTTTATGGCGCTGCGATTGGGTTAATTTATTTATATTGTAGACTTAGCTTGCTGTAAATAATAATTATGCAGTTTAAGTAAGTCTTGTTTTACATCGCTTAGGTCGCGGTTATTATTTAAAATATCATCCGCTTTTTGTTGTTTATGCTCTCGAGACATTTGTGCGTCAATAATTTGCTCGGCCTGTTCAATGCTTATATTGTCGCGCTGTGTAGTACGTGCAATTTGCACCTCTTTGGGAACATCTATTAGCAAAGTACGATGACAGTAGCCATCAAGCCCATTTTCAAATAATAGTGGGGCAACTAACACCACGTAGTCGCTTTGCGCGTTTTTTAAATCAATAATAAGCTGAGTGCGTATTAATGGGTGCAGCAGGGCATTGAGCCATGTTTTTTGCTCAGGGTTACTAAAAATACGCGCTCTTAGCTCGCTACGATTTAAAGCGCCATGTTCATCGAGTATATCATTGCCAAAATGCGCAATAATCGCTTTTAGGCCATCAGTGCCGGGTTCAACCACTTGGCGAGCTACAATATCTGCATCCACAATAGTAATACCTAGTTCTGCTAACATATCGCTAACTGCGGTTTTACCACAGCCAATCCCGCCAGTTAGTCCCAATACCCAGTTATTTTTATGATGTTGTGTATTGCTCATAGTTAGTAGCCAATAAAATTAAAATAGCTGTTTTGCAGTTGCGTTCCCCATAGCATAGTGATCCAGCCGGCTATAGCTAAGTAAGGGCCAAAAGGAATGGGGGTTGCTTTGTCTTTACCTTGAATACTCAGAAGGGCAATGCCAATTACTGCGCCAACCACGCTTGAGAGCAAAATAATGGTCAATAACGATTGCCAACCTAGCAATGCGCCAAACACCGCCAGTAATTTAAAGTCGCCATAGCCCATGCCTTCTTTGCCGGTTATTAATTTAAACAACCAAAACACACTCCATAAGCTTAAATAGCCACATGCTGCGCCAATAATGGCATCGCTAGGGACAATGGTATAACCCATAACAGAGGCGATTAACGCTAACCATAAAAGTGGCAAAGTAAGCTGGTCCGGCAGTAGCATGTGATCAATATCAATAAAAGTCAGTGCTACCAACGCCCAAGTAACTACAATGTACAATAAAGCCTGCTCTGTAGCGCCAAAGGTGTAGGCAACCACTAAACTTAAAATAGCAGTAATGGCTTCAACGATTGGGTAACGTACTGATATTGGGTTATCACAGGTTGCACATTTACCTTTTAAAAATAACCAACTAATAATGGGGATATTTTGCCACGGTTTAATCGCCGCTTTGCACTTTGGGCAGCATGAATTGGGTTTAACTAAGTTAAACGTGTCAGTCGTTTGTTCAGTGGTCTGTTTAGCCTTTGGGCTGGTTAGTTCATCGGCTAATAATAAGCGGCATTCAGTTTGCCATTCTTTTTTCATCATTAGTGGCAAGCGATATATCACCACATTTAAAAAGCTACCAATACATAAACTCACTAGGCCAATCGTGGTTAAGTAAAACCATAAATGGTTTTGCATCGTGGCGGTGATATCAATAAAAAGACTTTGCATTTATTTTACCTAAAACTAAATTCTGTGTTGATAATACAGTTGTTTTATATAAGTGCAAAATTAGGTTCGAGGTTCGAGGTGTTAGGTTCGAGGTTCAAGGTTCAAGGTTCAAGGCTCGAGGTGTTAGGTTTGAGGTTCGGGCAACGGGCTTCGGGTAACGGGCCTAGAAACTCGAAACTCGAAACTCGAAGCTCGAAGCTCGAAGCTCGAAGCTAAATAACTGAACCTAGTTGGAAAATAGGTAAGTACATGGCAACAATTAAGCCACCCACTAATACACCAAGTACTGCCATTATTAACGGCTCTAATAGGCTAGATAGGCCATCTACCGCATCATCTACTTCTTGCTCGTAGATAGTGGCGACTTTTGCCAGCATGCCATCAAGCGATCCTGACTCTTCACCAATGGCAACCATTTGTATTACCATATCGGGGAATATTTTAGAGTTACGCATCGCCCAGTTCATTTGATTACCTGAGCTTACTTCGGCTTTTATTTCTAAAATAGCATAACGGTAAACTGCGTTACCTGAGGCACCAGCTGCAGAATCCAAAGCATCTACTAATGGTACACCGGCAGCAAAAGTGGTTGATAAAGTCCGCGCATAACGCGCTACCGCTGCTTTATTAAGTATCATGCCAATAACTGGGAGCTTTAGAATAGCGCGATCGGTAGCATCCCGCAGTTTTAAGCTTCTTAAATGTGCTTCTTTAAATATATAACCAAAGGCAATTACTGCAATGAGCGCTATCCACCAGTTGGCTTGCATAAATTCAGAAATGGCGATGACAAATAAAGTAAAGGCGGGGAGCTCAGCGCCAAAGCCGGCAAAAATATCTTGAAATTGCGGCACCACAAAAATCAGTAATATGGAGGTTACAATCAGCGCAACTACTAATATAGCAATCGGGTAAAACATGGCTTTTTTAATTTTTGATTTAAGCGCTTCTGATTTTTCTTTATAAAGGGCAACGCGGTCAAATATTTTATCCAGTGCGCCAGATTGCTCGCCTGATGCCACCAAGTCGCAATATAAATCATCAAAATAGCGAGGGTGCTTTCTCAGCGCTGTTGATAAGGGCTGGCCAGCCTTTACTTCATCGCCAATAGTACTCATTAACTTAGTTACGCTTTTATTGGTCGAGCCTGAGCCTATCATTTCAATCGATTGAATTAGCGGCACACCTGCCATCAGCATAGTAGCTATTTGCCGAGTAACTAAGGCAATATCCTTTGGGGTAATTTTTTGTATTCTTTGAATACCAAACAAAGGTTTAGCTTTGCGTTTTACTTTTGAGGGGGTGATGCCTTGCTTACGAAGTTGTGCTTTTACTAAAGCTATACTTGAGCCCGATAGCTCTCCTTCTAATTTTTTCCCTCTTGTGCTGACCCCTACCCACTGAAAAGTATCATCTTGTTTTTTTGTTTGATTTTTCATTTGGTGGCCATCGCTCTTGTAACTATGAAATTAATAAATCCAAAAATTACACTAGGTGTTGTTTAATCTGATTCAATGAAAAAGTTTTACCGATTTTACAATAGCAAGATTGTTGTTTTACTAATTATTGAGATTAAATAACTATAAATTACTTGAAAAATAAGTTAATTAAAGGTGTAGTGAAAGCCAGTGCTAGGCTCTCACTACAATGTCAGTTAGCAAACGCCAGCATCTTTACAGGTGCCAGTCATAACCCATTTTGCAGTACCGTTAGCAACAGTACCTGTTAAAATTACAGTAGGATTTGTTTTTGTGCCAAACGTGCCATTAGAAATTGCAGTGATTACCACAGTTCCAGTCCCTGCAGCAGCAGTGTGCGTTCCTGTAACGTCAACAGAAGTAACTAGTGGTGATGATTTCCAACCATCTACACTAGGTATTGTAGAACAATCACCAGGAGTAGCGGTAGCTCCGCCTGTACCTGTTTGTATACAAATATCTGCGGCAGACTTTGCGCCTCCAGTAGCTAAAACTACTTCAGAAAACTTAGCTTTATCAGCATAGGTCTTATAAGCAGGTAAAGCTACTGCTGCTAAAATACCGATGATTGCTACTACAATCATTAATTCAATTAGGGTGAAACCCTTTTGGTTTTGTTGTGTCATTGTTTGCATGTTTCCTCTCCTAAAGGATAATGTTTTTTGTAAGTTAAAAAAGTTATGTTAGTAACGTGGTTATCACGGTAGCTACTGTAACTGCCTTATCTTACGGTTTTTTTAAAATTACTCTGTTAGAACTACTTTAGCACTAAAATTGCTTATTGAAAGCGATGTTAGCTGCATTTCATCGAATTTAAAAAATAACTATACTCGATAGTTGTTTTTTATTGTTGTTAATTTCGCTGAGCACGTTTATTTAAAAAACGATCTTCAGCAAAGCAACAGTAAAAAATAGTTCTTTAGGATCGCTTAAAGGGGGGGTTAATTCATCCTAGAGGCTTATATTAACACTGTTTTTTAGTCTATTAGGTACTAAATTTAACAATTTGTTACAAAATAAGCCTTTCGGCTTATTTAAAGCTTTTTTGTACAAATTGTCAACGGATTAGGTAAATATAAAATTCGTGACTTTAAGAATAATTACTCAAACCGCATTGATAAATCGATTGATTGTAAATTTTTTGTAAGTGCACCGCTTGAGATAAAGTCTACGCCTGCTTGCGAGTAGGCTTTTAGTGTTTCTAGGGTCATATTGCCTGACACTTCAAGTTTAGCGCGCTTATTTGTAATGCTAACTGCTTGGCGTATTTGCTCAGGATTAAAATTATCTAACATTATAATGTCGGCGCCTGCGTTAATGGCTTGCTCTAGCTCATCAAACGATTCAACTTCAACCTCTATCGGTTTATCGGCATGATTTAGCTTAGCTTGAGTAACCGCGTTATTAATACCTCCACAGGCAGCTATGTGGTTTTCTTTAATTAAAAACGCATCAAACAAACCAATTCGGTGGTTTGCACCGCCGCCACATTTAACTGCATACTTTTGTAGCGCTCTAAGTCCTGGAATAGTTTTACGGGTATCGAGTAGTTGCGTGCTAGTTCCACTTAACTCTTTTACATAGTGCGCTGTAGTTGTGGCCGTACCAGAAAGCGTTTGTACAAAGTTAAGTGCGGTGCGCTCGGCTGTTAAAATAGCGCGAGCAGAACCTGATGCGGTAAATAAAGTGCTATTGGCACTGACAAAGTCGCCGTCGTTTACGCATATATTTACAACCACGCTTGGGTCGACTTGTTTAAATACTTCAATGATTAGGTCTTTACCACAAAAGATGCAGTCTTCACGGGTGATCACTTTCGCATTGGCTTGCTCTGCTTGAGGAATAAGCTGCGCGGTAATATCGCCTTGTTCAGCGCTTTGGTAATTTAGATCTTCATCAAGTGCTAAGGTAACAAGTTGACTAATTAGGGTATGCGAAATAGACATGAAAAAGCTCATAATAGATAATAAATTAACTAAATTTTACTCTGTTTAATTACTAAATAGAAGCAGCTAACAACTAAACTAATCAGCCAGCGCTTAATTTACACGTTAATCATATTTTATCGTTTAGTATTACGCTATCTTTATAGGGTTAAATCTATTAGCATCTTGATATACATCAATTTTGGTTGATTAACCTGAGCGCTGCGAGCTACGGGCAGCGGGATGCGGGCAGCGGGTTTATAAAATAAAGGTTCTAGGTTTTAGGCAGAGATTAAGCCAAGCACGGTGTTTGTGTTGAGTGTAGGCGGGGCTTTACGTCGCGCACATGTAGCAGCGGATTTATTCCGCGTCGGTATTAGGTTCTAGGTATTAGGTATTAGGTATTAGGTATTAGGTTCTAGGTTTTAGGCAGAGATTAAGCCAAGCACGGTGTTTGGGTTAAGAGCTACATAAGTTTTAAATAAATAGTATGAAAATAGATTCTTTAGGCGTTATAAATAATATTAACCAGCGGGCGTGTAGCCACTTTGACGAGCGACCTGCTCAGTGCGATATTTCGCTGTTGGTTATTCATAATATTTCATTGCCCGCAGGGCAGTTTAACACTCCGTACGTTGATGATTTATTTATGGGGTGTATTGATTGTAATGCACATTCTAGCTTTAGTGACCTAGAGGGGCTTAAGGTGTCAGCGCATTGTTTTATTAAGCGCTGCGGCGAAGTTATACAGTATGTGCCTTTTGAAAAACGTGCATGGCATGCGGGGCGCTCCTGCTTTGCTGGGCAACAAAATTGTAATGATTTTAGTATAGGTATAGAGCTTGAAGGCACAGATACAATTAACTATACCGATGCGCAATATCAAAGTTTAGCTGCATTGGCGCAGGCTATTATGCAGCGCTATCCAAAAATAACAGCCAGTAATATAGTTGGGCATTGCGATATAGCCCCTGGGCGAAAAACCGACCCTGGAGCGAGTTTTAACTGGCGTAAGTTTTTTAACCTAATTGAATAACTAGGGTCTGTTGACCTTTCAAGGTTAAATTTGCAGCAGTCTGTTTGGTATTTAGGCAAGGCAGCGCCTATGTGGTGTGGTTATTCCCCATAAATAGGCGATAACGTAGTATCAATGCCAAACAGGCGCTGCCCTTCGGGTTCTGCCTAGGGACGATTTACTCTTTGTTGCTCGGTTTTGACTTAGCCCACTAGGTTACAAACCTCGCGCCGCGATTAAATCGCCCCTAGTTTGAACAAATTATAATCCGCAAAGGTCAACAGACCCTAAATTAAGCGAGTAACAACATGATTTTGGTTTCAATAATAATAGCACTGATACTTGAGCGTTTAGGTGCTCGCTCTGCGCATTGGCAAATGAGTTATTACGCTAATGGCTACTTAACTCGCTCTGTTAATTTATTGACCAATAAAGGTTTATTTGGCACGGCTACCGGGTTTTTGATTTGGTTATTACTGCCTGTGATTGCCGTAGGGTGTGTGTATTTTTTATCTGACTTTGCATTGTGGCAGCTTGTTTTTAATGTAGCGGTGTTACTCGTTTGTTTTGGTTGTGCTAAACAGCGTGCTTTGTATAAGTCGTATTTGAATGCACTGACTCGCGGTGATCAAACCGCTGCGTCTTTGTATGCTTTGCAATTAGGGCAAAAACGCACCCAAGATCAGCAAGGCGGCGAAACCTTAGGGCAAACATTAGCTTGGGTTAATTTCCGGTTTTATTGCGCGGTTATATTTTGGTTTGTGGTATTGGGCGTTGCTGGTGCTGTTTTTTATGCATTAGTGCGTACCTTTGCCGACTTAGTGAGTGATAACCGTGATGAAGTCATTGCTAAGCATTTTAAGTTAATCCACCGTTTACTATTTTGGCTAGATTGGCTCCCCGCGCGTATTACCAGTTTTGGCTATTTAGTGATTGGTAACTTTAATAAAGGGACTAGCTGTTGGCTACATTACGTGTTTGACTTTTCAAGCCCTAATCGCAAGGTGGTTACTTATACGGCGCTAGCGGCTGAACAAGTTGAAGAGCGCTACTATGGTTGCACCTTTGAAGCCACCTGTATGATCAAACTGGTTAAGCGCAATGTACTTTTTTACTTAGTGTTAATTGCCTTGATGACTTTATTTGGTGGTTTAAGTTAAAAAGCAGTGATTAGGGATTAGGCTTTAGGTTCTAGGGTTTAATTCACTTTGGCTTCTCATTTACTCTCATTGTCTCCTCTTTGTGTAAAAAGATCTAAGTGATTTATTCACAAAGAGGTTAAGAGGCGCTGCGCTTTAGAGGTAAAGACAGGTATTAGAAAATAAAGGTTCTAGGATTAGGAGTTATTCCACTTTGGCTTCTCATTGTCTCCTCTTTATGTAAAAAGATATAAGTAATTTATTTACCACAGAGAATGCAGAGCACACAGAGAAAGTGACAATGAAGGTTTTCCTCTGTGGTTCAAAAAATAAATATATTTGGTGTTAGGTTTTAGGTTCTAGGCAGAGATTAAGCTAAGCATAGTGTTGGGTTAATCGTAGGCGGGGCTTTATGCCGCGCACTTTACTTTTTTGTGACGGGCTTCGAGTTGCGGGCTTAAACCTTTAACCTAAACATGCGCGAGGTAAACTCCCGCCTACAATATAAAAACATGTTTGCAAAAGGCTCCACGTTTTATCCTATTGCGAACCCCGAACCCCGAACCCCGAACCCCGAACCCCGAACCCCGAAAATTAAAATTAGCTGGTCTGACCATTTGTTTTTCATCTTATTAACCTTTCTTTACCCCATGCTATCTGTGTATTATTTGAACTTTGTTTAAATTACGTTACGCTGGCCTTAGGGCTTTAAAACTGCTGTAAATTGACAGTAATTACGGTTTTTGATAACGTATGGCAAAATTTGGTATGACCAATTTACCTTTTGGTCAGGTCGTTCAGTTAAAAGCCTTATTTAATGGGCTGCTAGCACTTATACAACGCGGACGTTGATTGATGTCTTTAAAAATTAAAGCGGCAAAATTATCTGATGTTATTTTACAACAACTTGAGAACATGATTCTTGAGGGGTCGTTAGCACCAGGAGAAAAGTTACCACCGGAGCGTGAACTCGCCAAGCAATTTGAAGTGTCGCGTCCGTCGTTGCGTGAAGCCATTCAAAAGCTTGAGGCAAAAGGGCTCGTAACCCGTCGTCAAGGTGGTGGAACGTATGTAAAAAATCAATTGGAAGAGGGGCTGACTGATCCGTTGTTTGATTTGATCAGTAAACACCCCGAATCGCAATTTGATTTATTAGAGTTTCGTCATGCGCTAGAGGGAATTGCGGCTTATTACGCAGCACTTCGCGGAACAAGCAACGATTTTGCAAAAGTAAAACAGAGCTTTGATCAGATTGCATTAGCTAAAGATGAATTAAAGCAAAAAGCCAAAGCGATTAATGACTTTCATTTTTGCATCGCAGAGGCGTCTCATAACGTAGTGTTACTGCATTTAGTAAGAGGGATGCGAAGCTTACTTGAGCAGAATGTTTTACAAAATTTAACGGTGTTACTTAAAAAGTCAGATATAAGCAGCCAATTAGCCGAGCATAGACGCTTATTAATGGATGCAGTGATTGACGGTAATCCTGAACAAGCTCGCTTAGCAAGTAATGCGCATTTAGCCTATATTGAAGAAGCATTGCTTGAAGCGGGTAAAGAGCACTCGCGAATTGAACGTAGTTTAAGACGCACCAAACAAAATTAAGCAAGTACATTCACTGTTAACTTGATTCAACAGTGAAGTATTCAATACATAAAATTAGTATTTTAAACATAAGGAAACCTCCATATGTCTGAAGTCAATAAAATTGACGTAGACGCGCTAGAAACACAAGAGTGGTTACAAGCTCTTGAATCGGTTGTGCGCGAAGAAGGTGTTGAACGAGCTCAGTTTTTACTTGAGCAAGTGTTAGAGCAAGCCCGCTTAGACGGTGTTGATATGCCAACTGGCATTAACACAAACTACGTTAATACGATCCCGGTTGATCAAGAACCTGCCTACCCTGGTGATGTAAATCTTGAGCGCCGTATTCGTTCAATTATTCGTTGGAACGCGATTATGATTGTATTGCGTGCATCGAAAAAAGATCTCGACTTAGGCGGCCATATGGCGTCTTACCAATCGTCTGCTGCATTTTATGAAGTATGTTTTAACCATTTCTTTAAAGCGCCAAATGATGTTGATGGTGGTGATTTAGTTTATTACCAAGGTCATATTTCTCCGGGTATTTATGCGCGTGCATTTGTTGAAGGGCGTTTAAGTGCCGAACAGCTTGATAATTTCCGTCAGGAAGTAGATGGTAAAGGCTTACCTTCTTACCCTCACCCTAAATTAATGCCAGAGTTTTGGCAGTTCCCAACGGTATCTATGGGCTTAGGTCCAATTTCTTCAATTTACCAAGCGCGTTTCTTAAAGTACTTAGATGGCCGTGGCTTAAAAGACACTAAAAACCAACGTGTATATGCGTTTTTAGGTGATGGTGAAATGGATGAGCCAGAATCACGTGGTGCTATTTCTTTTGCTGCCCGTGAAAAGCTAGATAACCTATGTTACTTAGTTAACTGTAACCTACAGCGCTTAGACGGCCCAGTAATGGGTAACGGTAAAATCATTCAAGAGCTAGAAGGGCTATTTAAAGGCGCTGGCTGGAATGTTATTAAACTTGTTTGGGGAAGCGGTTGGGATATTCTGCTTGCTAAAGACACCACAGGTAAATTACTACAGTTAATGAACGAAACTGTTGATGGTGATTACCAAACATATAAAGCGAAAGATGGCGCGTACGTACGTGAACATTTCTTTGGTCGCTACCCAGAAACAGCAGCACTTGTTGCTGATATGACCGATGAAGAAATTTTCGCCCTTAAGCGCGGTGGTCATGAGCCTTCAAAACTGTTTGCTGCATTTAAAAAAGCAGAAGAAACGAAAGGTCGTCCAACAGTGATCCTTGCTAAAACAGTAAAAGGTTACGGCATGGGTGAAGCAGCTGAAGGTAAAAACATTGCGCACCAAGTTAAGAAAATGGATATGTCGCATGTGGCTCACTTACGCTCTCGTTTAGGCTTAGATGATTTAGTATCTGAAGAGCAATTGAAAGAGCTACCATACTTAGAGCTTGAAAAAGATTCTCCAGAGTACAAGTATCTTCATGCGCGTCGTGAGGCTCTACAAGGTTACACGCCAACACGTATCGCTAAGTTCTCTGAAAAGTTACAGTTACCAGAAGTAGATGCGTTCAAGCCGTTACTTGAAGAGCAAAAGCGTGATATTTCAACCACTATGGGCTTTGTACGTGCACTTAATATCTTATTAAAAGATAAAGGTATTGGTAAAAATATTGTGCCAATTATTGCCGATGAAGCACGTACTTTTGGTATGGAAGGTTTATTCCGTCAAATCGGTATTTACAACCCACATGGCCAAAATTACACCCCTCAAGACCGTGATATTGTTTCTTACTACAAAGAAGCAACCTCAGGGCAGGTATTACAAGAAGGGATTAACGAGCTAGGTGCAATGTCGTCATGGGTTGCTGCTGCAACATCATACAGCACCAACGACTTACCGATGATCCCATTCTACATTTACTACTCTATGTTTGGTTTCCAACGTGTTGGTGACATGGCATGGATGGCAGGGGATCAACAAGCACGTGGTTTCTTATTAGGTGCTACAGCGGGTCGTACAACGTTAAATGGCGAAGGCTTACAACATGAAGATGGCCACAGCCACATTCTTGCAAACACGGTACCTAACTGTATTTCTTACGATCCTACTTATGCATTTGAAGTAGCGGTTATCGTGCAAGACGGTATTCGTCGTATGTACGGTGAAGAGCAAGAAAACATTTACTACTACCTAACGCTAATGAACGAAAACTACCATCAGCCAGCAATGCCAGAAGGCGCTGAAGAAGGTATTCGTAAAGGTATCTACAAGCTAGAAAGCTACGAAGGTAAAAAAGCCAACGTACAGCTATTAAGCTCAGGTACTATCATGACTGAAGTGCGTAAAGCTGCGGCAATTTTAAGCGAAGAGTTTGGTATTGCGTCTGATGTTTACTCAGTAACTTCATTCAATGAACTTACCCGTGATGGACAAGATGTTGAACGTTTCAACATGCTTAACCCAGAAGGCGAGCAAAAAACGCCATACATCACTAGCGTATTAAACGATTCAGTCACTGTTGCTGCAACGGATTACATGAAAAACTACGCAGAACAAGCGCGTTCATTTATTCCAAGCAATAACTACAAAGTATTGGGTACAGATGGTTACGGTCGTTCAGACAGCCGTGAAAACCTACGTCGTCACTTTGAAGTTAACGCAAGCTACGTGGTAGTTGCGACATTATCTGAACTTGCTAAACGTGGTGAAGTTGAAAAGTCAGTGGTTGTTGAAGCAATTAAAAAATTCAACATCGACACTAACAAACTAAATCCACTGTACGCATAAGAGGTTTGCAATGAGTATTGAAATTAAAGTACCTGATATCGGTGGCGATGAAGTAGAAGTAACCGAAATACTAGTGAGCGTTGGCGATAAAGTTGAAGTTGACCAATCACTATTAAGTGTTGAAGGTGATAAAGCTGCGATGGAAGTACCTGCTGAACAAGCCGGTACGGTAAAAGAAATTAAAGTAAATGTGGGTGACACTGTTACCACAGGCACTTTAGTGTTCATCTTTGAAGGTGAAGCGCAAGACTCTGCTGCTGACTCTAAAGAAGCTGAAAAAACCGAGGAAGCTGCACCTGCTGCGTCATCGGCTTCATCAACTAAAGAAGTCACTGTGCCAGATATTGGTGATGACGAAGTTGAAGTAACTGAAATTATGGTTGCAGTTGGTGATAGCGTAGAAGAAGAGCAATCTATCTTAAACGTTGAAGGCGACAAAGCGGCAATGGAAGTACCAGCACCCTTTGCCGGTACAGTAAAAGAAATTAAAGTAAATACTGGTGACAAAGTGAAAACGGGTTCACTAGTATTTGTTTTTGAAGTGGCGGGTGGTGATAACCAAAGTGCCCCTGCAGCTGATTCAAAAGCACAAGAGAAGCCTGCTGAACAAGCATCGGCATCAAGCACTAAAGAAGTTAGCGTGCCTGATATTGGTGATGACGAAGTTGAAGTAACAGAAGTTATGGTTGTGGTTGGCGATAGCGTAGAAGAAGAGCAATCTATCTTAAACGTTGAAGGCGACAAAGCAGCTATGGAAGTACCGGCGCCGTTTGCAGGTACTGTTAAAGAGATTAAAGTAGCGACTGGCGATAAAGTTAAAACTGGCTCATTGATTTTTGTATTTGAAGTGGCGGGTAGTGCACCAGCTGCAGCACCTGCAGAAAAATCAGCACCAGCGCCTAAAACAGAATCTAAGCCGGCAGCTCAGGCTGAGTCAAAATCAGCAGCATCATCTGCTAAAGCAAGCTCTGAAAGCTTTGAAAACAATAGCGCTTATGCACATGCATCGCCAGTGGTTCGCCGTTTAGCACGTGAGTTTGGTATTAACCTTGCCAACGTTAAAGGCACGGGCCGTAAAAACCGTGTTGTTAAAGAAGACGTGCAAAACTATGTTAAGCAACTGGTTAAGCAAGTTGAGTCTGGTCAAGTATCTGCAGCTAAAGGCAATGCTGGTGGCGGTGAGCTTGGTTTAATTCCATGGCCAAAAGTTGATTTTGCTAAGTTTGGTGAAATAGAAGAGAAAAAACTCTCTCGTATTCAAAAGCTGTCAGGTAAAAACTTACACCGTAACTGGGTGCAAATCCCACATGTTACCCAGTTTGATGAAGCGGATATCACGAGCCTTGAGCAGTTCCGTAAAGAGCAAAATGCCCTTAACGAGAAGAAAAAGCTGGGTGTTAAAATTACGCCACTCGTGTTTGTAATGAAAGCAGCTGCTAAAGCGCTTGCTGAGTTCCCTACATTTAACTCATCGCTTTCAGAGGATGGCGAAAGCTTAATCCTTAAAAAGTACATTAATATTGGTGTAGCGGTTGATACGCCAAATGGCTTAGTTGTACCAGTATTTAAAGATGTTGATAAAAAAGGCATTATTGAACTATCTCGTGAGCTTATGGAAGTATCTGTTAAAGCGCGTGATGGCAAGTTAAGTTCATCAGATATGCAAGGTGGTTGTTTTACTATTTCAAGCCTAGGTGGCATTGGCGGTACGGCATTTACGCCGATTGTGAATGCGCCTGAGGTGGCAATTTTAGGTGTGTCAAAATCTGAAATGAAGCCTAAGTGGAATGGTAAAGAGTTTGAGCCTAAGCTAATGGTTCCACTTTCAATGTCTTACGACCATAGAGTGATTGACGGTGCACTTGCTGCACGCTTTACTGTTACTCTTGCAAGTTACATGAGTGATATACGTCAGTTAGTGATGTAATTACTACAGAGTGAATAAAATCAAATCCCAGCCAGTTGTTTTTAGCTGGGATTTTTATCATTTGCAATGATACAATATTTGCACAAATGCCCTTTTCTGCCTTGCAGAAACATGGCAGTTAAATTTTGGGGCTGTGTCCCGTTCAAACAATAAAGGTAATAGCATGAGCAACGAATTAAAAACTCAAGTTGTTGTACTAGGCGGTGGTCCTGGTGGTTACTCTGCGGCTTTTCGCGCTGCTGACTTGGGCTTAGAAGTTACATTAGTAGAATCTCGCGAGACATTAGGTGGTGTATGTCTTAATGTTGGTTGTATTCCTTCTAAAGCACTTTTACACGTAGCTAAAGTGATTGATGATGCTGCAGAAATGTCATCTCACGGCGTTACTTTTGGCGCACCAAAAATTGACTTAGATGAAGTTCGTTCTTGGAAAGAGTCTGTTGTCGGCCAGCTTACAGGTGGCTTAGACGGCATGGCTAAAATGCGTAAAGTAAAAGTTGTATCTGGTTACGGTAAATTTACTGGTAGCAATACTTTAGACGTTGAAGGCGCTGACGGTAAAACAACCATTACCTTTGATAACGCAATTATTGCTGCGGGTTCTAAACCTGTAAACTTACCTTTCATCCCTGAGGATGATCGCGTTATTGATTCAACGGGTGCGCTAGAGCTTAAAGATGTTCCTGAAAAGCTACTTGTTTTAGGTGGTGGTATTATTGGTCTAGAAATGGGTACGGTTTACCGTGCACTAGGTTCTGCAATTGATGTTGTAGAATTTGCAGACCAACTAGTTCCTGCTGCTGATAAAGACATCATTAAAATTTACCAAAAGCATGTTAAAGACAAGTTTAACGTGATGCTTTCAACTAAAGTAACTGGCGTTGAAGCAAAAGACGACGGTTTATATGTTACGTTTGAAGGCAAAAATGCACCAGCAGAGCCAGTACGTTACGACAAAGTACTTGTTGCTGTAGGTCGTACACCAAATGGTAACATGTTAGACGCTGATAAAGCGGGTGTGAATGTTGATGAGCGTGGTTTTATTAACGTTGATAAGCAATTACGTACTAACGTAGAACATATTTTTGCAATTGGTGACTTAGTGGGTCAGCCTATGCTTGCGCATAAAGCGGTTCATGAAGGCCATGTTGCTGCTGAAGTTATCTCTGGTCAAAAACATTACTTTGATCCTAAGTGTATTCCTTCAATTGCTTACACTGACCCTGAAATTGCATGGGCGGGTGTAACTGAAAAAGAAGCGAAAGAGCAAGGTTTAAGCATTGAAACAGCAGTATTCCCTTGGGCTGCATCGGGTCGTGCAATTGCTTCTTCACGTACTGAAGGTTCTACTAAGCTTATTTTTGATAAAGAAAGCGGCCGTATTATCGGTGGTGCTATGATTGGTATTAACGCAGGCGAAATGCTGGGCGAAATCGGTCTAGGTATTGAAATGGGTGCAGATGGTGAAGACCTAGCGCTAACAATTCATGCTCACCCAACATTGAACGAATCAATCGGCCTTGCTGCTGAAATTTTTGAAGGTTCAATCACTGATTTACCAAACAAAAAAGCAGTTAAAAAGAAGAAGTAATTTCTTTTAGTTAATCGCGATAAAAAACCCAAGCCTCGGCTTGGGTTTTTTGTTTTTATAGCCGTCAGCCGTCAGCCGTCAGCCGTCAGCCGTCAGCCGTCAGCCGTCAGTAAAGACAAGCTCCCTTGACACTTAAGTTAATATGAGCAAAATTTTGTAGCTGATAGCTGATAGCTGATAGCTGATAGCTGATATCTATTCCCTTTTATTTTAGCTACAATGCGCAGCCATCAATTTATAGGTAATAAACCACAGTGACTCAAGGTTTCAAAAATTCAGTTTTAGCGTTACGTGCCCAGCAAATAAGTGAATCTCGACGCGAGTTTAATGCCCGGGGCGGTAAGATGGACCGCTGTGAGCAATGCTTAATTGCCAAGCATTACTGTATTTGTGAGGGCGCTGAGTATGCAAGTTGCGACGCTGCGGTTTGTTTACTGATGTATCATAATGAAAGTTTTAAACCGTCTAATACAGGGCGTTTAATTGCTGAAATAGTCCCTGATAATTATGCGTTTCGCTGGGATAGAACCTCCCCAGATCCTGCTTTATTAGCACTGTTAAGTAATGAACAGTATCAACCTTTTGTGATTTTTCCTGCAGAAGATGTTGAAACAGATAGAGTAGTAACGCAAGTGGAGCCTGTTGCAGGTAAAACGCCTTTATTTATATTTTTAGATGGTACATGGCGTGAAGCTAAAAAAATGATCCGCAAAAGTCCTTATTTAGATAATTTGCCCGTGCTTTCTATTACCGCACAAAAGCTCTCAGATTACCGATTACGTGTAGCACCTCATGCTCACCAGTTGGGTACGGCAGAAGTGGCTATTATGGTATTGGCATTAGCGAATGAGGTTGATGCGAGTACTAAATTAGAACAGCATTTTATCAAATTTCGCGACGCCTATTTACTCGGTAAGCGCAACAAAGGCAGGCCGGAATAAACTGCAAGATGTTGATACGAAAAAGCTGAATTTAACACTTGAGTATAGCTTAAACATATATAATTTTGGCTGACCGCTGACCGCTGACCGCTGACCGCTGACCGCTGACCGCTGACCGCTGACCGCTGATTTTCAGGCAAAAGAAAAGCGCGAACCATCTCTAGTCGCGCTTGCGGAATCTTCTAACTTTGTTGCATCCTGCAATTGAACCTAATCAACTCCAATTTTTACGATCCGTGTTATTACAATATTACTTTCTAGTTCTATGTAATATAGGCTATCCGGGCCTGTCTCCATAAATCCTTGAAACATCCTGTAAGGTAAAATCTATTACCAATCCTTATTGCACATCCGAGTGCATTCCTTTTGCTACCATTCCGTTGTGTTGCCCTAAGGCCTGTCCGTTTTATTCCCTATCCTTTAGCAACAACTTTTCCGTGTTGTTATCCATTACGCATCATCCTGATGCTATCCCTTATGCAACATTCCATTGCGATACTCATCCTGAGCCTGTCCTTAAATCCCTGTTATCCTAAAAACCAAACCTTGGTATTCGAGTAGTTAGTCCGTTTCCATTTACTCGGTAAGCGTCGTTGCTTATTTATGGGTTAATTATAGAGAGTGATTTGCAGTAAATGTAGGATAAAACCGCTTATGGTTTTGGTTCTTACAAATGAAATATTTTTAAATTATATAAAATACAATAACTTGCTATGTTTTTGTGGTGTTATACAGAGTGTTTTTACTCATTAGCTGTCATAAGCGTAAGAGATGTCTTACAAGGGTTTTCTTTTTTTGGCGTATTTACCACGAAGTGATTATATAAAGTGTGCACTTTTTAGTTCATCGCGGTAAAATTAATGATAATAATTATTAGTTAGGTAAGACAATATGAAAAAAACACTCGCGCTTGTTGTTGGGTTAATTGCCTCAGCACCGGCTGTTGCAACCGATGTTGTGAATATTTACTCATTTCGACAACCTTTTTTAATTAAACCTATTTTAGACGATTTTACACAGCAAACGGGCATTAAAACCAATGTGGTGTTTGCTAAAAAAGGCTTAATAGAACGTGTTAAGCGTGAAGGTAAACACAGCAAAGCCGATTTAGTTTTAACCTCAAACTTTAGTGCTTTAATTCAATTAGAAGAGCTAAATCTTACGCAAACTATAGAAAGCGAGCTGGTTAATAATAATGTCCCGGCGGCATTTCGTGATGGCGATGGTCAGTGGGTAGCGCTCACTAAGCGCGTGCGTAATGTTTACTCTTCAAAAGAGCGTTTAGGCGCATTGCCTAACCTTACCTACGAAGCGCTTGCTGAGCCGCAATACAAAGGACAAATTTGTACTCGCTCTGGCAAACACCCATATAACTTAGGCCTTGTAGCTTCTATGATCGCTCATCATGGTGAAGCACAGACGAAAACATGGCTTGAGGGTGTAAAAGCTAATTTAGCGCGTAAACCTCAAGGTAACGATCGAGCGCAAGTTAAAGCGGTTAAAGAAGGTTTATGTAATTTAGCCTTAGGTAATAGTTATTACTTGGGCAAAATGCTGCAAGATGAAGCACAAAAACCATGGGCTGAAGCCGTTCATATTAACTTTCCAAATCAAACTGACCGAGGATCACATATAAATGTATCGGGTGCGGTTATTACTAAGTATGCTAAAAACCCTGAAAATGCCTTGAAACTCATAGAGTATATGACAGACAATAAGGCGCAAAATATGTATGCCTCGCTCAATATGGAGTATCCGGTTAAGCCAGGTGTGAAACTTTCTAGTTTGGTTGCATCATGGGGAAGCTTTAAGGAAGACAGCTTACCGCTTGATGAAATTAGCAAATATCGTCCGTTAGCACTTAAGCTAATTGATGAGGTGAAGTTCGATCTTTAATGACTTATAAATTTCAGCTGTCGAAATGGCAGCTTATTGCGTGGTCGACGGGGTTATTGCTGTCGACCCCGTTGTTTTTCCTACTATTAGAATCTTTACAAGGCGACTCAGAGGTATTTACCCACCTGTGGAATACCGTACTGTGGGACTATATAAGTAATACCGTATTACTGGTTTTAGGTGTAGGGTTACTTAGCTGCTTTATTGCGTTACCACTGGGTTGGCTCACCGCTTATTGCCGTTTTCCTGGTAAAAAACAATTTGAATGGGCATTGATGCTGCCTCTTGCCATGCCTACTTATATTATTGCTTATGTGTACACCGATTTACTCGACTATGCGGGGCCGGTACAAATAACGCTAAGAGAGTGGTTTGGTTGGCAGTCGCCAAGTGACTACTGGTTTTTTGATATACGCACCTTACCAGGGGCTATTGTTATGATTGCGCTGGTACTCTACCCGTATTTATATTTAATTTTTAAAACTGCACTGCGAGAACAATCTTTTAAGTTAGTCCAAGCCAGTCAGTTAATGGGGCTAAATGCATGGAAAAGCTTTTTTAAAGTCAGCCTTGTATTATCCCGTGGTGCCATTGTAGCGGCACTTGCTTTGATCAGCATGGAAACCATGGCTGATTTTGCCACCGTAAGCTATTTTGCTGTCAGTACATTAACCACTGCCGTATACGATACCTGGTTTGGCTATTATTCATTAACTGCAGCAGCAAAAATTTCAGGGGTGATGTTGTTATTGCTGTTCTTAGCATTGATCACCGAGCGTTTTAGCCGTCGTAACCAAGCGGTGTTTGAGCGTCAATCGAGTGTGAACAGTGAGGCACTTTATATTCTTAAAGGTAAGTCTGCATGGTTAGCAACGGGGTTTTGTAGCTTTATTTTAATTATTTCGTTTATTATTCCGATGGTTGTATTGCTCAAATATGCAGTTATGTATTTTGATCAAGCGTGGAATAGTGAGTTTTTTAGCTATGCATGGCAAAGTTTAAAAGTGGCAGCTGTAGTCAGTGTGGTGACTATTATACTGAGTGTTTTAGTGGTGTTTTATCAGCGCATTGCTAAACAAACAAATCCATTAATTCCTGGGCGTTTGGCCAGTACGGGCTATGCGTTACCCGGCACAGTATTAGCGATTGCGGTATTGTTGCCACTAACACTATTAGAAAACACCATTAACCGCATTTTAACCCCTTATGATTTAGATATTGGCTTATTACTTACTGGCAGCTTAGTCACTATTATTTTTGCTTATATAGTGCGATTTTACGCAGTTGCACATGGTGCCATAGAGTCAAGCTTTTCACGTATTAGCCCCTCGCTTGATATGGCAAGTCAGTCAATGGGGAAAAGCCAAGGCCGCACATTACGCTTAGTGCATTTGCCTTTATTGCGCCGAGGCTTATTAACCGCAGGTTTATTGGTCTTTATTGAGTGTATGAAAGAGCTGCCCGCAGCCTTACTGCTAAGGCCTTTTGACTTTGAAAGCTTAGCAACGCACGTGTTTCAATATGTCAGTGACGAACAATTAGAGCTGGCCTCTATATCAGCTTTATTTATAGTGGTGGTGGGCTTTATTCCGTTATATTTTATTAACCGTTCAATGGAGCAACGTAGTTAAATGAGTAGTTTGATTTTACAAGGCGTGAGCTATGCATATAACGGGACTAAGGTTGTAGATGATTTAGACCTAACCTTAGGTAAAGACGAAATAGTGTGTTTACTCGGTGCCAGTGGCTGCGGCAAAACCACCACGCTTAAAGCCATTGCAGGATTAATTGAGGCCAAGCAAGGACAGGTATTTATTGATGGTAAATTAGTCAGTGATGCCAATACGTTTGTTTCACCTGAGCATCGTAATATTGGCATGATGTTTCAAGACTACGCACTATTCCCACATTTAACGGTAGCGAATAATATTGGCTTTGGCCTAAGCGGTATGAGCAAAGCGAATAAACAAGCTCGCGTGGATGAAATGTTAAAGCTTGTGCATTTGATTGGCTGCGCCGATAGGTACCCACATCAACTCTCTGGTGGGCAACAGCAACGGGTAGCGATTGCACGTGCATTAGCTTATAAACCCAGTTTACTCTTGTTAGATGAGCCGTTTTCTAATATTGATACCCAAGTCCGATTTGAATTAATCGCCGATATTAGGCGTATTATTAAAGCTCAGCAAGTGTCGGCAGTGTTTGTTACTCACTCAAAAGAAGAGGCGTTTGCATTTTCAGATACGCTTGCGGTTATGCATCAAGGTAAAATTGCGCAGCAAGGCACGCCAGAGCAGCTTTTTGCCAAACCAAGTTCAAAGGAGGTTGCAGAATTTCTGGGTCAGGGCATATACTTAAGCGCAACTGTATTAACAGCAACTGAATATAAAACACAGTTTGGTGTGGTTAAATCAATACTGCCACAGCAATGCGCAGTGGCTAAAAAGGGTGTTATTTATGTGCGCCCACATCAACTTGAACTTGCCAGTAATAATGATAACGAGCTGGAGTGTGAGTGCGTAACTATACTAAGTAGTCGCTTTATTGGCTCTGCTTATGTATACACTGTGGTTATTGCTGAACAAGAAATAGAAGTTGCAGCTCAGTATGGCCAGTCATTTGAAATTAATGAACAGGTTATAATAAAAATAAAACCGCACACGGTGAATTTTTTTGAATCGTAATTAATCACTGTGTTTTGCTCTAAAAAGTAAGGAATAACAATGGCGCAAGCGCAATCAGGGATTTGTGCTGAAGCAAACTTACACGGTTTGCACTTATTTTTTAATGTACTTGATGGTCACGACGAATCACTTCGCGCTAAGCTTAAACAAGTGAGCGATATTGAAGATGAGTTTAGTGATCAGTTCTCTGAATCTATGCTTTCTTGTATGGTGGCAATTGGCGCGCAATATTGGCCACACATTCTGCCTGATTATATGCCAAGTGAGCTGCAAAGCTTTCCTAATATCACCCATAGCGATTTTGTGATGAGTGCAAGGCCATGCGATTTATTTGTACAAATCCGCTCAGACAGAGAAGATGTAAACCACCTGTTTGCATTGCAAATATTAAAACTTTTCAACCCTGATGTTGAGCTGGTGGAGCAAATTCGTAATTTTCGTTTTCTAGATGGCCGTGATTTTAATGGTTTTATTTATGCGGGCGATACTCCGCATGGTCGTCAAAAACGGGTAACGGCCCTCGTTAATAAGCCTGATAGCTTTGAAGATCAAGGCAGCTATATTCATGTTCAGCGCTATAAGCATGACTTAACGTTATGGCAGCACTTGTCGTTGCAAGAACAAGAACAAATAATGGGGCGTACTCGTCTCGACAATACCCTAATAAGCCCCGCACTTGAAAGCAGCCATGCAACCCGAAGTGAATTAAAAGATGAACAGGGGCAAGCATTATTACTAAATCAAAGTATGCCTTATGGCGACGTGTATGAGCAGGGGATGTTAATGATTACGTGCTCGGCTAAAGGGGATGCGTTCGAGAAAGTACTCAATAGCCGATTAGGGCAGGGGGAGTATTACGACCATTGGCTTGATTTTACTCAAGCAGATATGGGCTCTGCGTTTTTTGCACCCTCAGTGCGATTTCTAAAGCAGCTATAAAACAAGCCAGTAACGGCTACGTATTAGTATAGCCGTAACAGTGATAACCAAACGAGTTTAAACCGTATCAAACAAAATACGCACACGCTCTAATGTGAGGTCTATTTCTGATACTTTCGCTGGCGCAATAAAAATAGTGTCATCGCCGGCAATTGTTCCTAATACGCCATCTGCTTTACCTAATGAGTCAAGTAAACGGGCAATTAGCTGCGCAGCGCCTGGGCTGGTGCGAATAATAATCATCATTTCGTTATGCATAATGTCAATAACTAACTGGCGTAACGGGCTTTTAGCGGTTGGTACACCCATTTCGGCAGGTAAACAGTACACCATTTCTTGTTTTGCATTGCGGGTACGTACCGCGCCAAACTTACTTAACATCCGCGACACTTTACTTTGGCTAATATTATCAAAGCCTTGTTCTTTTAATGCGTCAACTATTTCGCCTTGTGAGCCAAAATTCTCTTCTTTTAAAAGTGCTTTAAAGGCTTTTACCAATGCTTCTTGTTTGTCTTGTGGTTGCATAGTGTCTAATTATTTATGTTGTCGATACTGCAAATTCTACACAAAAATGCATATTTATGCAGCAGTTGTTTAGGTTTTGCTGCGTTTAAACAGCAAAGTTTACAACTATGGTCGAAAATATAGCTAAAATAGGCAGGATAAATTTGTTTTTAGTCGCTAATTTCTTTATCTTATAAACCACAAATATTTCCTTCCTCAAATCACGGAGAATTCCAATGAAAGTTGCTGTATTAGGTGCTGCAGGTGGTATCGGTCAAGCGTTGTCTTTATTATTAAAAACAGGCTTACCAGCTGGTTCAGAATTATCACTATATGATGTTGCGCCAGTAGTTCCTGGTGTTGCTGTTGACCTTTCTCATATCCCAACAGATGTAAAAGTTGAAGGTTTTGGTGCAGATGCACTAGATAAAGCATTAACAGGTTGTGATATTGTTTTAATCCCAGCGGGTATGCCACGTAAGCCAGGTATGGATCGTGCAGATTTATTTAATGTTAACGCTGGTATCATTAAAACATTAGCAGAAGGCATTGTTGCTAACTGTCCTAAAGCGCTTGTAGGTATTATCACTAACCCAGTTAATGGAACTGTACCGATTGTTGCTGAAGTATTCAAAAAAGCAGGTACTTACGATGCTAAGCGTGTATTTGGTATTACAACACTCGATGTTATCCGTTCTGAAGCGTTTATTGCTGAACTTAAAGGCGTAGACGTAGCAAGTGTTAAAGTACCAGTGATTGGTGGCCACTCAGGCACAACCATTCTACCGTTACTTTCTCAAGTTGAAGGTGTTACTTTCACTGATGAAGAAGTAGCTACACTAACTCCTCGTATCCAAAACGCAGGTACTGAAGTAGTTAATGCTAAAGCGGGCGGTGGTTCTGCAACATTATCTATGGGTGCTGCTGCAGCACGTTTTTGTATGTCTTTAGTTAAAGGCTTACAAGGTGAAGACGTTGTAGATTATGCATACGTTGCTGTTGAAAATGGCGATGCAGAGTACTTTGCACACCCAGTACGTTTAGGCAAAAATGGCGTAGAAGAAATTCTTTCTTACGGCACTCTAAGCGCATTTGAAGAGCAAGCTAAAAATGACATGCTTGAAACGCTGAAAAAAGATATCAAAGAAGGTGTTGATTTTATGGCGTAATAGCCAAAATTAACCCATAAAAAAGCCTGCATTTGCAGGCTTTTTTATTGCTCGGAATTATCTACACAGTATTACTTAGTGGTCGCGGTCAACCGATATTCTAGCTAAGCTAATTAGTGCTTGCTTGTAACTCGACTCCGCTAAGCAATCTAAACAGGCAATTGCTTTTTCTGCTTCTTGCTCGGCTTTTTCCATTGTGAACTCAAGGGCATTGGTATGTTTGAGCGCAGCCAGTATCTCGTCAAGGTGCTCCATACCATTACAGTGCTCAATAGCGTCTCTTATTAACTGTGTTTGATGCTCACTACCGTGTTGCATTGCATATATAAGAGGTAACGTCGGCTTACCTTCAGCTAAATCGTCGCCAATGTTTTTACCAAGTTGGTCGGCATCAGCGTTGTAATCTAAAACATCATCCACTAACTGAAAAGCAGTACCTAAATGCATGCCATACAAATTAAGTGCCTCTAGTACACTATCGTCTTGCTCAGTAATAATGGCCGCAAGACCCGTCGCTGCTTCAAATAGCTTGGCGGTTTTAGAATAAATAACCTGCATATAACTGGCTTCAGTGGTATCAGGGTCGTTGCAGTTCATTAATTGCAGCACTTCACCTTCAGCAATAATGTTGGTTGCATCAGCCAGTACTTGCATTATTTGCATTTTACCAAGACCCACCATTAGCTGAAACGAGCGGGTGTAAATAAAATCACCCACCAGTACGCTAGCAGCATTACCAAACTCAGCATTTGCTGTAGGTGTGCCACGGCGCAAATTAGATTCATCTACAACATCATCATGTAAAAGCGTTGCGGTATGAATAAATTCAATGATAGTTGCTAGCGTAATGTGATCTTTGCCTTGGTAACCTAGCGCTTTAGCCGCCAAAATAGCCAACATGGGGCGAACACGTTTGCCACCGCTGTTAACAATATACAAACCAAGTTGATTAACTAACGCCACATCTGAGCGCATTTGCGCATGTATTAGTTGATTGACGTCATTCATATCGCTTTCGATTAACGCCTGGATAGCTTTTATATCCATTGATCTCCGAGCCAATTTTAATGTGTGAACGGCGCAGATTGTACAACAAAAAATGCATTAGCTCGATATTTTGTGATGATTCCTTAAAAAAACACCCTTAAGTAGGTTAAATGACCTATTAACCTTGTGAATAATTGATTAAACACCCTGGTTTAATTTTGAATCACCCTTGGCGGTTAATTGAACTACATAGGCTCGCTTTGCTATTGCTAATTTATTTTCTGTAACCGTTAAAAAGCGCTTGGCAAAGGGGGATTTTAATATAAAATAGAGGAAATATTGAATTGCTCTCAATGCAGCTACTTTTTATTCATTTAATTACAAAAAGAGGCTTGCTAGTTTTTACGCATTAGCGTAAACTTCGCGCCCTATTGAAGAATATTTTAGTTGCGTCGATTTGAGGGCGCACAGACGGAGTTAATTATGTACGCGGTTTTCCAAAGTGGTGGTAAACAGCACCGTGTGACTGAAGGTCAAACAATTCGTCTTGAGAAATTAGACGTTGAAACTGGTGCAGCAGTTGAATTTGATTCAGTACTTTTAGTTGCTGATGGTGAGAAGATCGAGATTGGTGTACCGTTCGTAAACGGTGGTAAAGTAACAGCTGAGGTTGTTTCACACGGTCGCGGTGAGAAGATTAAGGTTGTTAAATTTAGACGCCGTAAGCATTCTCGTAAGCAAATGGGCCATCGTCAATGGTTCACAGAAGTTAAAATCACTGGCATTAGCGCTTAATTAGAGGTACTTAGAAATGGCACATAAAAAAGCAGCTGGTAGTACTCGTAACGGTCGCGATTCAGAAAGCAAACGCCTAGGTGTTAAGCGTTTTGGTGGCGAATCAGTTCTAGCGGGTAGCATCATTGTTCGTCAGCGTGGAACTCGTTTCCACCCAGGCGCAAACGTAGGTATCGGTAAAGACCACACTATCTTCGCAAAAGCAGATGGTAAAGTTCAGTTTGAACAAAAAGGTCCTTTAAACCGTAAATACGTAACTATCGTAGCTGAGTAATCAGTAAGGTAGTTAAAAAACCCCGCCTTTGCGGGGTTTTTTGTTTTAAGCATGTTTAAATATATACCCAAGTGTTTTTATGCTCAGTGTGCTCTATAGGCCACTTAGGTATATAATAGAGTTATTAACAAGCCAATCCCTAAAGTGAGTAATCATGAAGTTTGTAGATGAAGTAGAAATTCGCGCAGAAGCTGGTGACGGTGGCAGCGGCATCGTGTCTTTTCGTCGTGAGAAATATGTTCCAGATGGTGGACCTGATGGCGGTGACGGTGGAGACGGTGGTAGTGTTTATCTACAAGCTGATGAAAACTTAAATACCCTTATTGACTATCAATTTGAGCGTTTTCACAGAGCAGAACGCGGTACAAACGGTCAAAGCCGTAATTGTACGGGTAAAAAAGGTGAAGACCTGATCGTTAAAGTGCCTGTTGGTACACGTATTATTGATGTTGATACACAGGAATCATTAGGGGATTTAACCCAAGATGGTCAACGAATTGTGGTTGCAAAAGGCGGTTTCCATGGCTTGGGGAATGCGCGTTTTAAATCAAGTACTAATCGTGCTCCACGTCAAAAAACACTTGGCACACCGGGTGAAGTACGTAACCTTAAGTTAGAGCTAATGCTACTGGCTGATGTCGGCTTACTAGGCTTACCAAATGCAGGTAAATCAACCTTTATCCGCAGTGTGTCAGCTGCAAAACCTAAAGTAGCTGATTATCCATTTACTACGCTGATTCCTAACTTAGGGGTTGTTCGTCCGGAAGCAAACAAATCATTTGTCATCGCTGATATTCCAGGTTTGATTGAAGGCGCGTCAGAGGGTGCTGGATTAGGTATTCGCTTCTTAAAGCATTTAGAGCGTTGTCGTGTGCTTTTACATATTATAGATGTAATGCCAGTTGATGGCTCTAATCCTGTTGATAATGCATTTGCAATCATCAACGAGCTACACCAGTACAGCCCTAAGCTTGCTGAAAAGCCACGCTGGTTAGTATTTAATAAAATTGATTTATTGCCTGAAGATGAAGCCAAAGCCTTATGTGAGCAAATTGCAGAAGAGTTGGGTGAGTCTGAAAATATTTACAGTATTGCTGCAATTAATAAATTAAATACGCAGCCATTAATTCACGACATCATGACGCTACTTGATAACATGCCTAAAGAGAAGTTTGTAGAAGTGGCAGACGAAGAGGTTGAATTTAAGTGGGATACCTACCATCAAAAAGCCACTAAAGGCGATGATGATGACTGGGATGATTGGGATGAAGATGATTACGACGTAGAAGTTGTCTACGAGCGTTAATAATTGTTTATATTTAAAAGGAGCTAACGCTCCTTTTTCTTTGATTAATAATAAAGTATTGGGTATTTAGTGTGATAATTTCAATGATTGCAGCAATGGCAAATAACCGTGTCATTGGCTTAGATAATAAAATGCCATGGCATTTACCTGGTGACCTTCAGCACTTTAAAAAAGTAACCTCTGGTAAACCCGTTATTATGGGGCGCAAAACATTTGAATCAATAGGCCGACCGTTACCTGGGCGACGTAATATTATTATTACTCGTAATAAAGACTATCACGCATCAGGAATTGAAACAGTAACCACACCAGAAGCTGCACTTGAGCTTGTTAATGATGTTGCAGAGGTGATGATAATTGGTGGCGGAAACATCTACCAGCAGTTTTTAGCGCAGGCGCAGCGCTTGTATTTAACCTTTATAGACTTAGATGTTGAAGGGGATACACAATTTCCTGATTATAAAAGTGTTGCAAACTGGCAAATTGCAGATGAAATGTTGATGACGCCCGATGATAAAAATAAATATAGTTATAAGTTCGTAACTTTGAATAAAGTTTCTTAACATTATTGCCAAAATCTGAGCGTGTTGGTACAATATTAAACAGTCGAGTACGAAAAAAGTATTAATATAGGGTGTCCAATCAATGATTAAATTACCAAAGCTAGTTGTAATTGCTGCTATTGCAGCGGGTTCGTTCGCTTATACTGCGCCTGTAAGCGCTGATGATCAGTTAGCTGTTTCAGTCTGTGAATACATTGCCGCTGATGATAAAAATCGTCTGCGTAGCAAACTAAAAAGTTCACGTGTGAAAGTACGTAATATCTATGATGCAGTTTTCTGTAATGGTAACAACTTATTGCGTCACGCTGTTGCAAGTAATGCGGTTGATACGGGTGAGTACATTGTTAAAAACTTATCAAAAAGCTCACTTGAAGATGGCGCAGATATCGCTTGGGCTGAGGCAAATCATGCTGGTTCAGCTTTAATCCCTATTATTAAAGACCGCGCAGGCCTTTAATTAAAAGCTTAATTTAAAAAAAACCGCGTTTATACGCGGTTTTTTATTAGTTACTTAAAACATCCTTCTATTGAGTCTTTATCTATCTCTCAATACACCTGACTATTACCCTAATTAAGTCTTTTACATAAAAATGTCATAAAAATTCAATACTCTGTATGAATGTCACTTTTGAGATATGTTTATGCGTGTATCATTTTTTACCCGTCTTTTAGCTATTTTATTAACGTTAGCCAGTGTGTTGCTCGCTGCTACCTTGTTATGGGCAAGTCATACATTACTAAAAATTCAACAACAAGATATTGCTTATAGCCAATTAAAAAATACCATAATGGTCGATCTTGCTGGCCTTTTAGAAGACTACTTGGCACGAGGCAATAGCCAATACCTGACGCAATCTTCAGCTTTAATTGAACAACTTAAAGCGCAGCAGCTAACGGTACTTCCCTCTGAGTTAGAAGTGCGCCTTTCAACACAGCTATTTTCACTAAATAAAGACATTAACGGTAAATACAGAGCACTAGGAAAGCTCTCAGGTAACGAAACTGCGCTTTTAGACAATGCTCTGAGACAAATGGCGGGCTCAGCGTCATCGCTTATAAATTATGTACAAAAAGCATCAACTCAAAGTAGCCATGCTCTAAGCTACAATAAATTGGCGAGTGATTATTATAGTGAAGTGGTTAATTTATCTTTATCGACCTATCAACTGCTAAATGATTACCAGCCTGAAATTGAAAAAAGCCTGCAACAAAGCGTAAAAAATTTAAACTTACTCGCTGCAAAAATTGCACAGTTGCCTAATTTAGGAGTGATGACTGAGGTTGATGAATTTGCTTTATTTGTAGATGAGGAGCCAGAGGATTTGGCTGCTGATATAAAAGCGGAGTTGGTTAGTTGGCCTAAGCGCTATTTACGTGATTTAAGCAGTACTTTATCGCAAGCAAAGCAGCGTAATTCTGGAACGAATGAGTTACGTGAACAAATTAGCGTGTTATCAAAAACAGTGATTGAGGCAGAGCAAACATTAAAAGCGCAGCAAGATACCGTTAAACAACAAGTATTTTGGGTGTTTGGAATTGCAATAGGTGGTTTAGTAATATTAGCTTTTGGTGTTTATTGGGTGCAACGTAAACAGGTTTTACAGCCTTTGCGGCAATTACGAGATGGGTTTGCATTTTTAATCGAAAGTAATGAGTTAAAAAATATTACAGTGAATAATCCTAAAACAGAGGTTGGTGAAATAGCGCAGTATTTTAACCTGTTAATTGAGCGCCAGCGTCTGGAGGCGCAAGAAAGAGCGAGTATGCTCGGTGTCGTTAGTGACTTCATGGAGCAAATGAGTGAGCATTTAGAAAAAATAGGTACAAAAAGCGCGACTAGCTACGAACAAGTTGTTAAAAATGAAAGTTTACTAGTAAATATTCAACACATAGGTGAGCAGGTTAATCATATTAACGCTCAAGCTGCTGAAAATGCTCAAAGTACTTATGAGGCAATGCAGCAAAGTGTTGGTTTTGCTAAAAATATGCTTAATGCGAGTTCTGATACACAGCAACGTATTGAACAAGGTATGCACAGTGTGCAAGAGTTACTGAGCGGCGTACAAGGAGTGAGTAATATAATAACGGTTATTCGCACCATAGCTGAACAAACCAATTTATTAGCACTGAACGCTGCAATAGAATCAGCAAGAGCCGGTGAGCAAGGCCGAGGTTTTGCGGTGGTTGCTGATGAAGTAAGGCAATTAGCCATGCAAACCCAAGGTTCGTTAAAAGAGATTAACGATCAGCTGGCGTTATTAAGTGAGAACTCTCAAATGGTCTATTCACAAATTAATGCGTTAACTGAGGATGCACAGCTACAAACCGAAAATGCCCAAGAGCTTCAAGCAAACTCTGAAGGGGTCGCAAATAATGCTCAGCAGGCAAACACAGTTGCAGTTGAAGCAATGGAGCTTGCAAAACAGCAAAGCAATTTCCTTAGTGACTTTACCCAATCAATGCATAATATGAAAAGCCAAGTAAATGAGTCGAGTGAGTTGGTGTCTGATATTCGCTCGCAGCTAGAGCTGCAAATGGCAACAATTAAAAAGGGATTGGGTTTAGACAGTGATGCTGTTTAATCTCGGTATAAACTCGAAACCGTAAATATTAACCTGTATGCTAAAAGTCTACGTAATTACCCAAAGGATTTAACATGATTGAACAAGGTCAAACAATACCCGCAGTTAGTCTATCTAAGCTAACCGATGACGGTATGCAAACACTGACAAGCAATGAATTATTTGCAGATAAAAAAGTCGTGTTATTTGCAGTGCCAGGCGCTTTTACACCAACGTGTTCGAATGCTCATTTACCTGGATATATCGCGCTAGCCGATAAAATTAAGGCTAAAGGTATTAACGCTATCTATTGTGTATCGGTAAACGATGCATTTGTGATGAAAGCGTGGGGTGAGTCACAAAATGCAGAGCATATAGATATGCTTGCAGACGGTGATGCTAGCTTTACCCGTGCTTTAGGGCTTGAAAAAGATACCGCAGGCTTTGGTGGAATACGCTCAAAACGATACGCGATGGTTGTTGATAATGGTGTTGTTACTGGTCTATTTGTAGAACAAGACAAAGAGTTTGTAATAAGCAGTGCTGAAGCTGTTTTAGCAACGCTTTAAAACTGACGACTTTAATCAGAGAATAAAAAGCCGATACAGTGTATCGGCTTTTTTTATCTAAAGAGAGGATGTTTTATGGCTGGTATTGGCCGCTTAGCGTTAAACCAGAAAATGTTTGATACGCATTAACACTTAAGTGCCATGTTCCCGCTTGAGGATTACTAAAAGTACAAGTTTCGGCGTTACCATTTTTATATGGACGACAATCATAGCTTGAGCTTGTTGGCTGGCTACCAAATTTTACAAATAAGTCTGCATCACCGGTGCCGCCTGACGTTGTAACAGTAAAGCTTGCCATACCCGCCGGTACATCTAGCGTGTAATGTTTCCACTGACCTGCATTTGCTGTGATATCAGACACCGTGCCACCACCTGCTTGAGGTGTACCTGAACCACCACCTGTTGAACCACCCGTAATGTTACCGACTAAACTCACGCCACTGTAGGCTGAATAACCACGCAGCATTACATGGTAAGTGCCGGCTGTTGGACTATCAATAGAACATTCTTCACTGTTACCTTCATTATATGGACGACAATCATAAGTGGTTGAGGTTGGTTTACTACCTGCACGTACATACAAGTCAGCATCCCCTGTGCCACCACTCATAGTGAAAGTGACATTGGTTGCACCACTTGGTACTGTCATAGTGTAAAAGTCTTGTGCACTTGCCGCACCGCTTAAACCGGTTTTGACTTCTCCATCAACAAGTTCGTTATCACCCGTTGTTGGCGGTGTACCACCAGATGCTGCAGCAACCGCAGCGGCCGCATCAACAATACCTGTACCACAGCTGGTACACGTGGCAGAGAATGGACGAGTGGTTGTTTTTAAAATACTTTCTATTTCATCAGGAGTCGCGTTTGGTTTTGCTTGTTTGATCAGTGCAGCAACACCCGCAACATGAGGAGCCGCCATTGAGGTGCCTTGCGAAAAGCCATAACTGTCGCTTGATGGTGTTGTTGAACCTGAATTGTAAGTTGATAAAACACCTTCAGAATCATTGGCAAAGCTTTGCGCGCCACCCGGTGCTGCCACATCAATATTACTTCCGTAATTTGAGTAATAAGCGCGACCACCATTACGGCCAACCGATGCAACATTAACAACACCATTACAGTTACCTGGGTTGTAGTTTGCAGAATTATCGTTATCGTTACCTGCAGCAATAACAACAACTGTGCCGTTGTTACGAGCGGTATTAATGGCATTTTGCGTGGTTGAACTACATGCACCCGCACCACCTAAACTCATGTTAATTACATCGGCTGGATTAGCATTTGCTGATGTACCCGATACATTACCACCTGAGGCCCAAATGATACCGTCAGCAATATCTGAGGTTAAACCGCCACATTTACCCAACACACGCACTGGTACTACTTTGGCGTCATAAGCAACACCAGCAACGCCTTCACCGTTATTCGTTACTGCAGCGACAGTGCCTGCAACGTGAGTACCATGCCAACTAGAGCCTTGTGCACCGTTATTACCACATTCACCAGCTGCAACCGCATCCCCTGGATCGCGAGCATCGTTGTCACGGCCATTGCCATCATTGGCGACTGATAGATTAGAGATCATATCGTAGCCTGGTAAAATATTAGCGTTTAAATCAGCGTGAGGGCGGTAGCCCGTATCAAGCACAGCGACAACCACACCACTGCCTGTTGCCGTATCCCAAGCTGTTGGTAGGTTAAGTCCACCGGCTTGCTCATAGTAATGCCATTGATCGCCATAACGCGGGTCATTTGGTGTCGCAAATGGTTTTAGCATTTGATCGACTTCAATATATTCAACATTACCCGAATTAACCATTTCCTGCATGAACTGCTGGGCCTCTTCAGCGTTTAGTTTTTTATCGGCACGCATTACGTGATGGTTATTGAGTGCCATTGCGCGAACATACTTGGCTTTAACTTTGCCTTTTTTTGAGGTGAAGTTTTTTACAAAGCTTTGCGCTTTTTTATTCATCATTGCTGGTGATACATCAGCGGTTGAGGTACTCATCATATCGTTGTTATTCTTATATTTAATGATGAATTGAGTCTCAAAACCACCTTGATTTTGTAACTTAGCTGAGGTTTCTGCCATTGAAGATGCGATTGCTTGCGCTGGGTTTGCCATGCTTGAGCTGGCAGCAAAGAGTGTACTTATTGTTAGCGCAACAGCGCATTTTTTGAATGAATTATTAGAAGTCATAATTACCCTTAGTTTTATTATTATTTGTGAAAATCCACAAAGCGGGTACAAAGGTAAATGATCTGTTAACTATTTTGAAATATTAAATACGTATGTACCTATTTCATTTAGTTATAACCGCGTATTTAGTGCGCTTTCAGTTGTTTTGTATTTGTTTTATTGCTATCAACGATCCTAATGTATTAGATTTTTTTAGTGTTTTTTATCATTAATTTACTTTTATTGATAAATTAAAAATAATACAAAAGGGCGTGTTGACCTTTGCGGGTTAAAATAAGTTCAATCTAGGAAGAGGTTAACCGCGGCGCGCGATTTGTAACCTTGTGGGCTAAGTAAAAATCGAGCAAAGCTTCTTCGTCCTGCTTACGCTTAAGATAAACATGTTCTGGCTATCTGGTTATTATTGAAACTTTGTTATAATTCACAAAAGTTTTTAAGAGATAACTAAATGACTCACGTTGATGTGATAGTGATTGGTGCCGGAGCCGCTGGTTTAATGTGTGCTGCACAAGCAGGGTATCGCGGTCGAAGCGTCACAGTACTTGATATGGGTAAAAAGCCAGGACGTAAAATTTTAATTAGTGGCGGTGGGCGTTGTAATTTTACCAATGAAAATGCAAGCCCTAGCAACTATTTATGCGCTAACCCCCATTTTGTAAAATCGTGCTTAAGTCGTTATACGCAGCACGACTTTGTAGAGCTTGTAGACCGACATGGTTTGGCATATCACCATAAGACACTCGGGCAATTATTTTGTGACAATAGCGCACAAGACATTGTTGATATTTTACTAACCGAGTGTGAGTGGGCGGGCGTTACTATTAAACTGCGCAGCGAAGTGTTAAATGTCGCTAAAACAGCTACCGGCTATAGTGTGACCACTGAACAAGAAACACTTACTTGTGAGTCGCTTGTGGTTGCATCGGGTGGGTTAACCATGCCTAAACTGGGTGCTACGCCAATCGGCTATAAAATTGCAGAGCAATTTGGCTTAAAGATATTGCCGACTATGGCTGCTCTAGTTCCCTTTACCTTACATCAGCACGATAAAGACCGTTTTGAAGGGCTTTCGGGTATTAGTATTCCTTGTGAAGTTGCAAGCGAAGATGGCACCGTATTTAAAGAGAATATTTTATTTACTCATCGTGGGCTATCTGGGCCTGCTATATTGCAAATAAGCTCGTTTTGGCGAGCAGGTCAGGCGGTAACGATCAATTTACTGCCTGAACTAGATTTAAAGCAACAGCTAGCTGATTGGCGAGAAACACAAGCGCAAAAATCGTTGAAAAATAGCCTCGCGACTATCCTACCTAAACGCTTTGTAGAAATACTCCACGACAGTAACGCCATTCCCGATTGTAATATTAATCAACTAACGCATGGCCAAATAGACGCGCTTGCTGATTATATTCATGCGTGGCAAATTAAACCAAATGGTACCGAGGGTTACAGAACCGCAGAGGTTACTTTAGGCGGCGTAGATACCGACGAGTTGAGCTCAAAGACATTTGAGGCTAAAAAAGCCAAAGGCTTATACTTTATTGGCGAAGTAACCGATGTAACGGGTTGGCTAGGAGGCTATAATTTCCAATATGCGTGGAGCTGTGGATTTGCCGCCGGGCAGTACGCGTAATTGTTTTTAAACAATTATAAAATTTAGCTGCAAACTGCGTATTGACACGCCACTTCATCTTTGAGGTGGCGTTTACTCCTACTCTGTTTATAACTTAAGTTTTTAACTCGTCTGGGTAAGTTTATACTGCTGCATTTTGCTATTTGGTTTTTCGGGAATAGTCATTTCTATAATTCCAGCATCAATGGCTGGCTTTAAGTAGCGCTCTCTAAAATGTTTACGGTCTTTTAATCCAAGCTTATTTTGTAGCTCTTGTCGGTTTAATGGCTTTTCGCTTTGGGTAAATACATTAATTAAAGCGATGACTTGGGGGGCTTGTAAGTCTACATTTATAGCCTGTTTAACTTGAGGGGGTTGTTGGGGGTTTTTGGTTTTTGTTATTGATTTTAAATCACTTTCTAATGAATTTAGTGCCGCTAGTAATGCTTCCAATATATACTCAATAAACACGGATGAGTCACCGGACTTGGTACTTAGGTTAATGCTTTCAAAGTAATGTTGGCGAGTTGTCGCTATAACATTGTTAATGTTTATTAGTGAAAATAGCGAATGCCATTGCGATAATTGCAGAGTTTGCCACGTACACGCTATTTCAGTATTACCCTGTGCAAAAGGTTGAATAAACTGTAATTCATAATGGCATACTGCACTACTGATTAAAGGATGATGCGCGGTTGTTTTAAACCAAGCAAATAACTCCTCTACCATTTGTGGTACTCGCATTGCTTGTGGTGCCATTTGCAAACCACTTTTTAACGCTAAACTTTGCTGCCTATAACTGCCCGATTTTTCACTCAGATCTTTGATTAAGCTTCGATGCAAGGCTAATAAGCTATCAGGGGTTGATAGGCCAGATGATATTGATTGAATATCAAGGTTATTGATTTGCAGGGAGGCGGTTTTTTGTTGCTTATAGTGCTCAAGCATTGCTGGCGAATATAAGGCACTGATTTTGCCTAAAACTTCACTAATATTTACCATACTGTGAGTCATGCTAGCTGAAATAGAGAAGGGGGGAGTGGCGTTGCTCATTTTGGTATAGGGGTTATTCAAATCAGGGGGTTAAGAATACGCGAACTGAGTTTAAAAGTCAGTTTTAATGGGTTTTTAGTCTGGTTTTTTTGTGCTGTTATTGGTTCTTTATAATTAGTTTGGTGTGTGTCGATACATTAATTGGCTATCTTACTTAGTTATAAGAGGCTAGCTGAAGCGACTATCGTTAGTTTATTGTCGCTAAAATAAACTGAATTACGACCATTATTTTTAGCTTCGTATAGTGCGCTATCGGCACGTTCTAACACGCTAATAACTGAATCATCAGAACTGATGGTAGCTACCCCTATGCTTATGGTTAGCTGAATGTTGGCAACAGGGTGTGTCGAAATATAGTCTTTTAACGCGTTTGCTTGTGCTAATGCATTGGTCAGTGAGGTATTTGGCAAAATAATAGTAAACTCTTCTCCCCCCCAACGCGCAATTAATGAATGGTTGGGCATGCTACTTTTAATCAGTTTAGCAAACTCAGCTAATACTTTATCACCGACTAAATGACCATAGGCGTCGTTTATTTTCTTAAAGTGATCAATGTCACAAATGAATAAGCAGTTTGTGGTTTTTGTTTCTTTGCTGCTGGTAATGACTTGCGACAATGCATAATCAAATTTTTGCCTATTATAAAGCCCTGTGAGTTTATCTGTTTCAGCGAGATGTTGAATCTCTATATTACGGGTTGTTAAATGCGCATATGCAGAAAAACGTGTTTTTTCATAAAATCTGAAAATTAAGATATGGGCAATGCTGACCTCAATGATATTAAATAAAGAGCCTAGCCCGATAGTGACGGTTAGCTGTTGTTGCTTATAAGTTAGGTAAGCACAAATATAAAAAGCAATGGCGCTAAAAATGCTTCCCCAATTTCTACCCACTAAAAAAAACGCAAAAGGGGGAATAAGTGTTGCCCAAAATAAAGAGTGAGCAAGGCCACCGACAGAGATAACAAATGTCATTATTAAACTAACAACCATAAATGTAACCGCCCATGCCGCAGCACTTACATTTGCAGTTTTACTAAACCAGCCATAAATAGCTAACGATATAACTAAGCCTAAAGCATCAATGGCGGCAATATCGTAACTGTGAAAGTAGAACAGGTTGAGTAGGGTTAAAACTAAAAAGTAGCAGGTTGCCGTTAATAATGAATGAGCAATTAAGCGTGTGCGCCAAAAGTCTTTATGATCTTTTGGATACTGTGGTAGTCCTTTGTACCAAAAATCTAGCATGCTTTATTTCTCTTAGACTGTGTCTTTTTTATTGACTGATTATTACTCATAACCCGCTCATATAAAAGTACCGAGTAAATAACTACAAAAATAAAGGGTTATCTAGCTTGCGCTATTTTTGTATGAAAAATACAGTTCAGCATTGCAGTGATAGCGAGTAGATCTTCAGCTAGAGATATGGCGGGCACATTATTACTTTGGACACTCTCTTTAAAGTGGTGATAGTTACATAGTTAAAAACCCCGATATCACGCAGTGCAATCGGGGTTTTTAACTTCTAGTGGTTACTCTTCGATAAACGCTTCACCTTCTTTCATCCACTTAGCGGCCGGTTTGCCTTTAAGATAATGATCAAAGTACTGCATCATACGCACTGAAAAATCGACCTGATTAGGAAACTTTTTCAAGTGGTGTGGTTCACCTTCGTATTGTAAAAAGGTTGCATCTTTACCTGCGCGGCGAAGCGCTAAGTAATATTGCACGCCTTCATGCCATGGCACCGCATCATCTTTGTCGCCAAACATAATCAAAATAGGCGTATTTACTTTATCGGCAAAAAATACCGGTGAGTTTTCAATATAAAGCTCAGGTGCTTCAAATAAATTTTTACCAATACGGCTTTGCCCTGTTTCGTATTGAAATTGGCGTGCAAGTCCAGATTTTAAGCGAATGCCACTGTAAGCACTGGTCATGTTAGACACTGGCGCGCCCGATACCACTGCTTTAAACATATCAGTTTGGGTGATCATAAATGCACTTTGATAACCCGCCCAAGAGTGGCCTTGTAAACCTATTTTATCTGGATCGGCAATGCCTAAATCAATCAGCTTTTGGGTGGCGTTGATCATGGTTTGAGTTGAAGATTTACCAGGGTGTCCTATTTCAAAGCGAATGTCAGGTAAAAAAATGGCGTAGCCATTTGAGGTAAACATCGGGAAATTAGGGCGATGATTTAATTCCATTTTTGGAAAGTCATACATGCGCTGGCTCATGTAGCGGTAAAAGTACACCACAACAGGCACTTTATCGCCTTTTTTATAATCGGCAGGCTTGATTAATACCCCTTGTAAATCTTCACCATCAAAGCCTTTATAGCTAATAAGTTCAGGCTTTTCTCCCCAAGCAAAATTAGTTACCTGAGGATTAAGGTTAGTGACTTGTTGTGCTTGTTTGAAGCTAAAGTCTGTTTGATAAATATCAGGAAATTGCTGATAGGTTTGCTCAGTAAATAAGTATTTATCGGCATTTTTGGCTTTTTTAATTACATCAAAACGCTTATTACCTGTGAGTACTTTAGTAACGTTAAGCGTTGTTAAATTAAGTTTAGCCACCTCACTTTGCTTACTTTGTAAGTTAATTGCAGAGAGCAAAAGAGTATCATTGCTGTTAAAGCCCACTTGGTTTTTATCAAGCTTGATTACTCTGTACTGAGTATTACTTTGTTTACCATTAGTTAAGCGTTTGGCTTGCTTGGTATTTACATTAAACGACCAAATATCATATTTACTATAAACCAGTATTTCGCTGCTATCGTTAAGCCAGCCTGCAAAACCATAACCAGGCTGCTTGGATGGATAGTCGTGTTTGTCATCTGCAAACGTGGCGTTAATCGCCTTGCTGAGTACGCTCACTTTGTTATTACCTAAGTTTTTAAGCTGTACTTGGTTATTATCAAAGTAAGCAGCAAACTGCCCATTAGGCGCAAGGCTCGGCCTAAATGGATAGTCGTTAATGATAGGAGTTTGTTTACCCGTGTTTATATCAACAGCAAAGTAGTCAGCAAAAAAACCGCCGTACATTACTTTTTCAAGATGCGCTAAATTTGAGTAGCCTAACAATGACGTGGCACGCTCAGTATTAAGCGCCAGCTCAGGCATATTTGGGGTGCTTAACTGAACGACTTGCTGTGAGTTTACATGGTATACCGCAGTGTAATGACGATTTTTATTATTTTCATTCCATTGCTGTTCTTCGCGCGGTTTTATTTGTGCATCATTGTTGTGCCATACATTTAGCCCTTTATGGTCGCGAATTACCTCAAAGTCATACAGTGATGACTCATCTGTGTATTCTTTTTGTTTAACTTTTGCAGCGAGTTTTGGGCGGTTTTCAAAGTATAAACGTGTACCATCTTCGGCCCACGTTAATGTCGCAGCTTTACCCATTAACCATTCTGGGTTAGGTGATTGCACAGTGGTTAGCGTGTCGTTTTGCCACAGCGTTAATTCGTACTGACGACGACGCTTATCATCGTTTACATAGTTGCCTAAGGTAAACGCAACGGTTTTTTCGATTGGGTGCCACGCTATTTTGCTAGCAACCACACCAGGCTCATCAATTAATACGGTGCTGGTAAAATTATCGAGTGAAAATAAGGTAATTTGATTATTGCCGCCATCTACATAGCTTTGACTCACCAATAGCTGATCGCTGGTGGCACTAATGCCATAGGTAAAGGCACTTTCAAGAGTATGAGTGCGCTTATCACTTAAGTTGATGATAACCAGCGGATAGCTTTTATCTTTTTTGTCGGTAGTGATAGCGCTATCGTTGTCGAGCTTTTTATCGTCTTCTTCAGCGTTTTCATTTTTGCGATAGGCCAGCCACTGGCCGTTATTAGCTAGCACGTAATCTTTTACATTATTAAAGCTTTGCTGCTCACCAGTTTGGGTGTTGACTAATACTAAGTTATTTTTTAAGTCACTTTTTTTCTTAGTGGTTTCTTTTTCAAGCAGAGTAGGCACCTGCGTAAATGCGACCCAGTTTGCCATTTTGCTAATGGTAGGACGGGTTCCTCGTTCCACTTCAGCAATAAGCTTATTGCTATTGAGTGAGTAGACTTTCCCTGTAGCATTCCCGCGATAAGGGGTTGCACTTAAAGAAAGGATTTGACCATTTTCAGAAAGCTGCGTGCCTTTTGCAGATTTAAAATCAAATACATCTTTAAATTCTAGTGGCTTATTAGCTAAAGCACTGGCGCTCGTTAAGCTGGTAATAAGTGCACAGCCTACAAGAGTGAGTTGTGTTTTCATTATAGATTCTCGTTTTTTAACATTATTTTATTGTAACGAGTTTTAATAACAATTCGAGTAGATACGATAAGTGGTAGCAGGGCAGAGATGAGAGGTTAAAAATGAATGGTAAAAGGTAAAAGGTAAAAGGTAAAAAGTAAAAGGTAAAAGGT
>NZ_JBQKUL010000017.1:0-71280 GCF_054968565.1 Pseudoalteromonas sp. G5_S1_54_S4
AATAACCCTAAAAAGAGTAGGGATTGCTCATTTTTTGTAATTTGGGAGCTTATTTATTGTCTGGTCTGATGAGTTTGGGTGTGATATAAATTTAGCAAATAACAGCAAAAGGACATTATTTGTGCACTTTGAACAATTATTAAAACAAGCAGCCCAAGCGAGTCAGGAAACTGACCCGTTAACCAATACCATGCAGTTTCCTGCTAACTGGTGCCAAGGTCGTACTGCTTTTGGTGGCCTCTCTGCTGCGCTACTTTATCAAGCAATGCGCAATAAAGTTGATTCATCAAGAAGACTGCTTTCTTTAAGTACAAACTTTGTAGGGCCATTATTGGCTGAAAAACCGTTTTCTTTATCGGTAGAAATATTACGTGAAGGTAAAAGCAGTACCCAAGTGCTCGCCAAAGCGATCCAAGATGATGCGGTGTGTGTCATCGTGCAGGCCTGTTTCGCCAAAAATCGTAACTCATCAATTAATGTGCCGGTATCAAAGTCGTTAACCTTACACCCTGTAAACGAAGGCCATTGTTTAGGCTTTGTACCTGGGAAAATGCCAGAATTTTTTCAGCATGTTGATTTATGCCCGCAACAAGGAGCCATGCCGTTTAGTAGTGCGCAAACCTCTCACCTTGGTGGTTGGATGCGATTTAAACACACGCCTGAAGAAATTACAGAAGCTCATGTTATTGCTCTTACTGACGCATGGCCGCCAACATTACTACAAATGTTTAAGCAACCTGCACCGGCTAGTAGCATGTCATGGTATTTAGAATTTGTACAAGCGCCTAATTTAGTGCCAGGTGAATGGTTGGGTTTTGAAGCAATCACTCATCATTCAAAAGATGGCTATGGCTTAGAAGATGGCTGTATTTGGTCACAATCGGGTGAGCTTATTGCACTCACCCGCCAAACGGTTGCCTTATTTGATTAATTAAAGAGCAGTGAAGTCGCGCTGGGTATATTGCTTATCTAAGTTAAGCATTATGGTGCGATATTCACCGCTTTGAATTATATTTGCTAAGCCTTTGTCAAACTGCTGTCTCAACAAATCATTGTTAAAATACGCAGGCCTTGCCGCAGGTGGAAAAATAGCATGAATAACAAAATCTTTAGTGGCATTAGTTTTTTGATATTCCTTTAAGTAGTGAAGAAATATACGCCTATCGAGAATAATCGTATCAACCCACCCTGCCATTAAATGGTGTATCTGCGCTTGTTGATTGAATACTTCTTCATAGCCTCTCAAGTTTTCCAAGTTATGACCAAATTCTTTGGGTAAATAAGCAGGCGCATTTTGAAATGCTAAAACACTTTTAGTCGCCAGATCGTAAATACTATTAATAGTGAAGTTACTCTTTTTAAGACTCACCACCACATTCTCATAACTAACAACCGATTGGCTTCGATATATGCCAGCAATTAAAATACCCGAGTAATTTAATGCAATATCAACATGGCCTTGGTTCAATAAAGCATCTGCACGGTGATTTGACATGTAATGTACATCAACCTCATTTATGTCTTGATTGTTAAGTGCTGCCTTTACAATCTCGAGCTGAATACCTGAATCATTTTCACTTATTACATAAGGCGCAACAGTAGGGTTAGCCGCAATAATAACTCGTTGCTGCTTAATATCATTAACAAATGCAAAACTATCGCCACATAAACACACTAAGGCCAATAAAAATACAACTTTCACTCTTTCACCTAATCCGTTTTTATTTTCAGTTATTGGGGTTACTTTTCTTTAGTAATTTAGCCGTAGCGTTTGTATTTAACTATTATTTATAGCAATATTTAAATTATTGAATTAATTATAAGCTAACATTTTGCAAACTGCCTGCCCAAGCTGTGATCTTATCATTGATATTCCCGAGATTAATGCCAAACAAGTGGCATTGTGCCCACGCTGTAGCCATAAAGTCCGCGGTATTAATATAAACCATGACACTGAAATAGTCTCACTGAGTTTAAGCGCATTATTAATGTTGCTCAGCAGTATGTTTTATCCGTTTATCTCTTTTAGTAGTAATGGCATTACCCAAACTATTACTCTGCCCGACGCAGCACGGATTTTATTTAACTATGATAGTGACCTACTCGGCCTATTTATCGATATCAGCATTATTATTCTGCCTATGAGTTTGCTGATTATTTTGATCCCTTTGCATTTAGGCGCACTCAAAGCACTGCCGCAAGCAGTTGCAAGAAGACTATTAAAATTCACTTTAACGCTAGAGCCTTGGATCATGTCAGAAATATTTCTGATTGGTGTTTTAGTTAGCATGGTAAAAATAATGTCATTGGCTGAAGTTAGCTTTGGTATCAGTTTTTTTGCCTATGTGGGATTTGTTATTTTTTATGTTAGTGCATTAACACGGTTAAATCGTGCTAGGCTGTGGTCACAAGTAAGCCCTGCCACTACACTTCAAAATACTTCAAACGCTGAGCGGGCTATTGATGAGAATATAAAAGCCTGCCATGTTTGCCATCAGCTGAGCGTTGAATCAATCTGTCCTCGTTGCCACAGTAAAACGTATTTAAGAAACCCCAACAGCGTACAAAAAGCGGCTGCATGGTTAGTTACTTCTCTGATTTGTTATATTCCTGCGAATTTACTGCCCATTATGTACACCATCAGCCTAGGGGATGAAACACCTGCAACCCTTATTTCAGGTGTTATTACGTTATGGAGTAGCGGCTCGTATCCTATTGCAATTATTATATTTTTTGCCAGTGTAGTGGTACCGTTAGCCAAAGCGCTTATTTTGAGCTTTTTGTGCTTTATGGTTACAAAACCCGCCAACCTGCATACAAAAGGTTACACAAAAGTGTATCAACTTACTGAATTTATAGGTAAATGGTCTATGATTGATGTGTTTGTTGTGGCTATATTAGTTGCACTGGTGCAGCTAGGAAACTTAATGTCGGTTACACCCGGTTTGGGCATCGTCTTTTTTACCGTTATGGTATTATGCCAAATGATGGCGGCACACGCATTTGACCCTCGCCTACTGTGGGACTCACCAAAAATAATAACGCAGAGAATAAAGCATGACTAAAACAGCTAACGTAGCACAAAAATCAAGTATTTCTGCAATTTGGATTATTCCTGTGGTTGCCTTATTTGTTGGTATTTGGATGCTTTATCAGTATCAATTAAATAAAGGGCAAACGATCTACATCACTATGCCCCAAGCCGAGGGGATTATTGCTGGTAAAACAGAAATTAAAGTGCGAAGTGTTAAAATAGGTCAAATTGATCACGTCCGTCTTTCTGACAGCCAAGACAGTGTAATAGCCCGAGCACAAATAGATAAAAACTATGATAATTTACTCACCGAAGATGCCAGTATTTGGGTAGTAAAGCCACGCATTGATGAAACTGGGATCAGTGGTATGAGTACCCTACTTTCAGGGGTTTATTTAGAGTTTTCACCGGGAGAAAGTAACCGACTTAAAAAGCGCTTTACCCTGCAAGAAGAGCCCGCATTAATTGGTAAAGATGTACAAGGTGGACGCTTTAAGTTGCTCAGTTACAATGCAGAAGTACTCGATGTGAGTACTGGCATATTTTTTAAAAACTATAAAATAGGCCAAATAGAAACCGCCACCTTTGATTGGAAAAACCAAGCAATGCAATACGGTATTTTTATTAAAGCTCCCTACGAGAACTTGATCACCTTAAACTCTATTTTTTGGGTTAACTCAGGAATAGAAATAGATCTTTCTGCTGATGGCATAAATATTAACACCGGTTCACTGAGCAAGTTATTAAAAGGTGGTATTTCTGTCGGTTTACCTGACCAGCAAGCTCCCGGCGATTTGGCAAAAGACGGTCATAGCTTTTCTTTAAGTCAAAATTACAATCAAGCTCTAGAAGAGCGCTTTTATGACTTTGATTATTACCTTATCGAATTTGAACAATCGATTAGAGGACTCCGTGTTGGTGCGCCAGTTGAGTATAGAGGTACACGCGTCGGCACAGTGGTTGAAGCGCCCGCCAATGTAATTATAGATGGAAAACCGGCTCATTTTCGCGCTAAAAGTACCGCTGTCCCTGTATTGATCAAAGTGGAATATGGACGTTTATACCACAACAACGCCTTAGCTAAAGAGTATTGGAAATCAAGCATAATCGAGTGGATAAAAAATGGCATGAGAGCGTCACTTAAACCGGGTAATTTGCTAACCGGTGCAGTTTATGTTGATTTTGACTTTTATACCGACCCCCCTAAAAGCGAGCTTAAAAAGCTTGCTCAATACGATGTGTTTCCTAGTGTATCGAGCGGTATAACCGTGCTTGCTGACCAAGTGTCTGATGTACTGAATAAGGTAAATAATTTAAAAATTGAAGACAGCTTGGCAAAAATGCAAACAACCTTTAGCGAGTATCAGGCATTGGCCAGCGAGATGCGCATATTATTAAGTAAACCTGATACCCAAAATTTACCCGGTGACTTTAATCGTAATCTCGAAAAAATAACCAAAAGCATGGAACAGTTTGAAATAACCATGCGCCAGTTTGACAAAACCATGGCAAGCTATCAAGCAGGCTCTCAAATGCACTATCAACTTGAGCAAACACTGCTACAAATTAAGCGTTTAACAGAAGAGTTTCAGCCTCTTACTCGTGGCTTAAACGAGCAACCTAATATGCTCATTTTTGACAAATCACTACCTAACGATCCACAACCGAGGAAGCAATAATGAAAGCACTATTTTTACTTTTAACGGGTGTGATCTTTATCAGTGGTTGCAGCTCTGCTATTCAAACAACAATTCAGTATTACCAATTTGAGCAGCCCATTAATGACTCTTCGCGAAATGTGCAAGATACACAGGCACAACTGCGCGTGCAAACAGTCACCCTAAGAGGCGCATTGAATAACCGGGGTATTGCTATGAAAGTAGATAGTAATCAAATCCATGCTGCTAATTATCATCTATGGGGGGAATCACCAGATGTTATGCTGAGTGCCAGCGCGCAGCAAACATTATTTAATACCATGACAAACTGGATGGTTATTAAAGGCTTACCCGTTATTACTGACCAACAGCAACAAAGATTTTACGAATTAGAATACGAACTACACCACTTTAACGGTGATCTGCAAGGTAATGCAGATATTTCAGGGCTATGGCGTTTATACTACACTCACCCAGAATCGGGTAGGCGTTTAATAAGCATCCATAATTTCTCATCTGTTTTGCCAATTGATGATGATGGCTATGATTCATTGGTGGCTACTCTTGAAAGAATGTGGCAACAAATCAACATCCTTGCGGCAAAAGAAATTGAAAAAGCGCGAATTTAATTTTCCTCTGTATTAGGGTCTGTTGACCTTTCAAGGTTAAATTTGCAGCAGGCTGTTTGGTATTTAGGCAAGGCAGAGCCTATGTGGTGTGGTTATTCCCCATAAATAGGCGATAACGCAGCATCAATGCCAAACAGACGCTGCTCTTCGGGTTCTACCTAGGAGCGATTTACTCTTTGTTGCCTACATGGATATAGGTAAGAGCCGTAAGCAGGACACGGAAGCTTTGCTCGGTTTTGACTTAGTCCACTAGGTTACAAACCTCGCGCCGCGATTAAACCGCTCCTAGTTTGAACAAGTTGTAATCCGCAAAGGTCAACAGACCCTAAGTAAATATACATCTACCGCAATGTTAGTGCTTTCTATGATCACTTGACCTTGGGTTTTAAAACCGAGCTTTTGTAATACATTTTTTGATACGCGGTTATCACAGCGGGCGATCGCCGTAACCTGGTTAATCCCCAAGTTTTGTCTATGGTTTAGCAAGGTATTTGCCGCCTCAAAAATATAGCCCTTTTTTTCAAAACCGTCTTTTAGCGCAAACCCTAAATCGGGATATTGCAGAACAGCTCGCTGATAAAACCCAACAATACCAACTAGTGTTTCATCATGTAATGCGATTATATAAGGCCCAAAGCCATGCTGCTTATGGGCAGATATAAAACTGTCTTTGATGTATTTTTTAGCGTCGTCTAAGGTATAAATACCTTTATCACCAATGTATTTAGTGAAATTAGCCTGATTAACCAACTTAAGTAACTCCGCCGCATCTGCTATTTGTGCGAAGCGTATGTATAAACGCTCTGTTGTAAAAGCAATATTCAAAATAACTCCTGATAATATTTTTCACGACCCGATATTTTTTTATTGACTGAAATAAAAAAGAAGATTATTTTTGCGCCGATGTTTTTAAAGGCACAACAATAGCGGCATGCATTCCTTGCGCCGTCTGGCGCCAAAGCCAACGCGTTTCACTAAAACTATTAATTTAACATAATTTTTTAAGTGCCCTTCACGCGTGCAAAAGCAGTGACTTGGAAAATGATTTAACAACAAACTTATCATCTTCTTTGTTTTTGTATAAGCAGTTTACTTTTTAAATCTGCTTTTAATTTTGTGATCTTATAAATGCTTGAACCTTCTGCGTTAACTCTACTGCCGCCTGCGGTAGTGGTTGTATTGGCTGTTGTTTTACGCCGCCCTATTTTATCGTTACTGATTGGTGCATTAGTTGGCCTTGTTTTAGCTGACCCTAGCAAAGTTCTCTCAAATTTTGCCAGCACATCACTCAAAGTAATGACTGATGAAACCATTGGTTGGTTAATACTTGTGTGTGGCGGCTTTGGTGCGCTTATTGCCTTATTAGTGCGCACTGGAGGGGCTTCTGCGTTTGGTAGTTTGGCTTTAAAGTACACCCGAGGTAAACGATCCTCCTTATTTATGACCTTTTGTTTGGGTGTTGTGATATTTATTGACGATTATTTAAACGCGCTTACCGTGGGTGAAACCATGAAGCGGATCACCGACAAATTTAAAGTGAGTCGTGAAATGCTCGCTTACATTGTTGATTCAACGGCAGCGCCTATTTGTGTACTCGTCCCTTTGTCAACGTGGGCTGTATTTTTTGGTGGCCTGTTAGTGGATAACGGCATTGCAGAAGAAGGCAAAGGCATTGCCGTTTATATTCAAGCCATTCCGTACATGTTTTATGCCTGGTTTGCGGTGTTGACTGTGGTGCTGGTTATTGCCGGCGTGATCCCTACTTTTGGCCCCATGAAAAAAGCCGAGCAACAGGCGCTAACTCACGCTCCTACTTTAGAGCCTGCGATTTATACTCAAGTACAAACCGCCGATGAATATGCAGTAAAAGCAGCGGAAGAACACTTTGAAGATGCGGATCCTAAAGGTAAGTTATATAACTTTTTGTTGCCGATTATTTTATTAGTCGCATTTACCGTATATTTTGAAATAGATGTGTACAAAGGTCTATTAGCGACAATGGCTGTCACTTTGCCATTTTATGCGTTACAAAAATTAATGAGCTTTAGCGAAATGATTGAGCGTATGCTGGATGGTTTTAAAAGTATGATCCCCGCAATTGGAACCGTTATTGCCGCCTTTATTTTTAAAGATGTATGCGACTTAATTGGCTTACCACAATTTGTGATTGGCAGCTTAAGCCCGTATATGACCGCTGGCTATTTACCTGCGGTGGTATTTATTGCGATGTCGATATTAGCGTTTGCTACGGGTTCAAGTTGGGGGATTTTTGCGGTTTCAATTCCTATTGTCATGCCCCTTGCGACGGCGGTTGATGCAAATATTCCATTGGTGATTGGCGCATTACTTTCAGCGTCTTCATTTGGTAGCCAAGCCTGTTTTTACTCTGATTCAACCGTACTAGCAGCACAAGGCTCTGGCTGTAATTTGATCAGTCATGCTGTAACGCAATTACCTTATACCTTAATTGCTGCAGGCTTTGCCATAATTGGCTTTTTACTTATGGCCTAACATGGCAATGGTAGCCATTTTACTAAAACCATAATTAACGCCGTTAAAACAAAACCCAGTCAACAATGGCTGGGTTTTGTTTGGTTTTTGAGTAATTTCAACTTACTTTTGCAATTTTATATCGCTGTAGTAAGCATCTAAACTCGTCACTTTAGTTTGGTTTGGTAAATCAGCAAACTCGCTATCACTAAACTTAGTGCCGCGTAGCTGCACATTTAAGCGGGCTGCTTGTGGATTTAACATGGTTTGCTGGTAGTAGTCTTTAATATCAGCAAGGGTGACCTTTTCTACTTCTGCAATTAGCTTTTGTTTTGAATCAAAATCAAAGTTTTCACGGTACCAATCGTTAATCAATGGGCTCATTTCGTCGCTTAAATTCTTTGGCTGTTCTTTTAACGAGACCAACGTTGCATTTTTAAGCTGTGCAAATGTTTCTTCACTCATAGCATTAAGCTCAGAAGCGTACTCTTTTTTGAACTTATCAAAGCGTACTTGAATTTCTTTTGGCCCTTTGACCGGCGTTTGAATAAACAAACCAATACCAGAGTAATCCTCAATAGGACGCGCTAATGCCCCTACCGCATAAGCTAGTTGTTCTTCGGTACGCATTTTGTCAAACGCGATTGTTCTAAAGTGCCCTTGTAAAACCGCCGCCTGCGCTTTTTGTTTATAACCTGGCGTTGGGTGAATGGTCATATCGACAACGGCTACATCGGCTACATCAATATCTTTGTGTAATACGCGCGCTTCACCTTGTTGTGGTAACCAAGCTTTACTGCGGGCAAACTCAGATTTTGTATGATTATTTGGTAAAATAGCCGTTAACTCAGCAGCAATGGCATCAATATCTTTTTGGTTATAGTTACCATAGCTAAATACGCGTAAGTTATTATTCGCTAATGTGCTTTGTTTTAATGCTTGTAAATCAGCGAGTGTCAGTGATTGAGCTGCCTTAATAAGCGCGTCAGTATCAAAACTACCGGTTCGAGTCAGTTTTGAATATTCACTAAACGCTTGTGCATACGGGAACTGTTTTTGCTGATTGAGTAAATCACGTTGATAACGGTCAATCGCTTGATTAAATGCTTGTGATGAAATTTCATCGTCAAATCCAGCTAACGCTTGTTTAAGTAAGGTATCTTGTTTATCGGTAAAACCACTTAATGATAAAACTAAGCCATTGCTTGAACTTAAATTAACATTCATACCGGCAATAGCCGCTTCGGTTCGTAGCTGACTTAATTGAGTGTTATATAAATCTGCCCACACAGAATAAAGGACGGTTGAGCTAATATCACGCAACCCTGTTTGTGTGTTGATATACACCTCAACTAAACCTTTGGGTTGCTCTGCAAACTGCTGGCTTGCTTGGCGCCAGATTTTTACACCGTTTTTATCATAGCTAAGTTCTGGGTGTTTTTGCTCTTTAAAAGCCTGCGTTTTAATTGCAAAACTCTCTGGCAGTAAGTTGTTAACACTTGGTAAGGCTAAATTAAATTCACTTGGTTTTTCCCAGCTGGCAATTTCTGCGTCGCTAATATCACTAATTCGGTATTTACCATCATAAAAATGTAATTGTGAATCAGTGTCTTCTTGTTGAGAAATATACCAAACACGTAAGGTATCTGCGTTAAGTTGTTTTAGTACATTATTAACCGCATCAGCATCAAACTTAGCGTAGTAGTATGGTGCGTTTATCGCATGATTTAACGGATAATCTTGCATGCTTTGAGTCAGCGCACTGACGTAGTTAAACTCATCGCCTTTTTCTAAAAATTTAAACTGGTTATTCAAAGAGGTGCGAATTTCATTAAAGTACTTACTATTAACACCTTCACGTTTAATTAAATCAATATATTGCATAATAGTCGCAACAATGGCTTCGCGGTTTTTCATGCCCTCATCAGTCAGCTCTATGTTCACATTTAAAGAGCCATAGTTACCATATTGATTTGGTGAAGCAGATGCTGATAACTGCGATACCCAGCCTTTATCACGTAATATTTGTGCTGGGCTACCTGGCATTTCATTGCTAAGTAAATAGGCAACAAAACGATTAGGTTTTACTGCAAATTCAGTTTGATTATTAGTGATTGTAAAGTCGAGCTGTAATTGTTTAACGTCTTCGTTTGGCGAGTAAAAAACACGTTTACCACCGGCATTATCAAAATCTAGCTTGGCTGATACTTTTGGCTTTTCAATATTTTTATTTTTAATATCAGCGAAGTATTTTTCTGCTTTTTTCTGCATTTCTTCAAGCGGTAAATTAGAAATTAACGCCACTTTCATAATATTTGATGAATAATATTTATTATAAAAATCAACAGTTTCTTTGTGTAATGAACTATCAGCTTTATCGCCTAACGTTTCAAGGTTACCAATTAAGAATCGATTAGCTGGGTGTTCACCCATCATTTTACGTGCAAGTTTAAATTGGCCAAAAAAGTCCATTTCACGACGCATTGACCATTCAGCATTTACTGCATTTTTTTCTTTTTCTGTATATTCTGGGTAAAGCTTAGGGGCTTTAAAAAAGTCTGAAAAGCGGTCTAAGCCTTCATCAAACGCATCGTTATTAATTTTAAACATGTAGTTAGTAATATCGAGCCAAGTGTAAGCATTATGCGCGCCGCCGTTTTTAGTCATAAAATCGGAGTACCCTTTAGTGTCAGGGTATCGCTCAGTACCTAAAAACAGCATGTGCTCTAGATAATGCGCCATACCTTGCTGGCTCATTGGGTCGTGCAGCAGGCCGACGCCGACACTCAATGAAGCAGCTGATTTTTCTGCGCTTGGATCAGAAACTAAAATCACTTCAATATCATTGGCAAGTGTTAGTGTTTTGTATTCACGATTATCGTTAGGGCTTACAACAAGCGTTGGTGATAAAAGTGATGTTTGTGATGATTGAGAAAGAGTGGCGGTATTCGAACAACCGCTTAATATTGCCAGTGCAATTGCACTTAAGCCGATGATGTGTTTCATTTTAGTTATATCCATTGCTGTTAAATACGGGCTTAGTGTTATAAAAAAGACTAAATCACTTATAAACTACCATTATCAATTAATACTATGCTACTAATTAGCACTTAATTGTGTAACACATTGTGAATAGTTAATATAAATAATAAGGTAAGTTATGGAAAAGATAATAATAATAGCCATGTTCGTTCAGGTAACACTTTCATTAGTTGTGATGGTAATAATGGGAAAACGACGTTTTGCGGCGGCTAAAAACAAACACATACAGTTAAGTGACTTTGCTGCTATGCGACTTGATAATGCGGGCGATCATGTCAGAGTCGCTGATCGTAATTTTAGCAATCAATTTGAAATACCTGTGCTTTTTTATGCGGGTTGTTTACTTGCTTTACAGCTTAATATGGCGAGTGTCCCTATTGCAGTATTGGCGTGTATATTTGTAGCGACACGCATTATTCATAGCCTCATTCACCTTGGTAGTAATCATTTAAGAGCACGTTTTAGAATATTTTTGCTAGGCTGCTTAGCTGTGTTTGTAATGTGGTTTTTGCTATTGCTGGGTGTACTTTTAAACTAAAAAATAACAGCGAATTTAGTAATTCGCCGTTATTTTTTTAAAGTTTACTTAGCACGTTTTAAGCGAGGTGCTACTAGCAATAGTGCACCTAATAACCATGCCATACTGCCACTAGAGTCTGAACTTTGTGGTGGTGTCACTTCTACGTTATCAATTAATGTATTCTCTTTAGGTGTTAAATTTTGTGCTGAATTAGGATCGTCATCAAGCACAACCACCGTTTGTATTGATACTAAGTTTTGATTACTAATAACCACATTTTCATCTGAACATTGCTCTTTAGTAATACCAACCAATGGTACCTCTGCACAATGAACTAAGGCCGCTATTTTATCTAAAGTTTCTTGGCTTTGCGCTGTTATTTGTCCGAAAACGGTAAACCCACCATTTTGTAAATCTAAGTTTTGGCTGTTATCACTCATATTAAAAAACCATTGGCTAGTGGCGCTGTTTTCGTTGCCGCCCTGCTTTGCCATGGCAATTGTGCCTTTTACATTTGAGTAAACAGGTTCGTTAATAACCGCTGGCTTGGTTGTAATGGGATCCATTTCATCAGAAAAAGTAAAACCTCCCCCTTGAATGACAAACTTATCAACAGAGCGGTGTATTACTGTTTGGTTATACGCTGCATCATTAACATAACTTAGGAAGTTTTCTACTGTTTTAGGTGTTTGTTGATCAAACAAGTTAATTTTTATCGTTCCTTGGCTCGTTTGCATTTCGACTATGGTTGCTGCGCTTGAAAAGCTCGCTGCAGTTAAAATTGACGCTAAGATAAGCTTCTTCATATTATTCCTATTTTTTATTGTCATTAGGCGTCATAGAGTAGTGTTATTCATTTTATAAATCGATACATAAGTACTTAACGCTACAATTCATAGCAAATCGATTACACCATAATTACAACTGTTTACATTTTAATTTTAAACATGTTATGGGTAGTTAATTGTCTGAGTGCCTTGGTGTACATCACGGTGACTCTTTTTTAATTAACTTTAAGCATAGCAAGGTACTTAAAAAGCCCCTTATCAATCACTCTTTTTTTGTTATTATCAGCCTACACAGTGATAGGAGTAAATATAATGGCAAACAACACGACTATTTGTGACTTTGGGCTACACCAAGGTGAACCATACACCCAGCTTCCCGTCAGCTTTTTGAAATGGATGATTGATGTAAATCATCAAAAATCTCAATACGCACATGATGAGCTCGCACGCAGAAAACGGGTTGTAGAGCAGCAACGTGAAGCCTTATTGGCTGAAAAATATGAATAAGTGCGTTTTTTTAACCTCGAACTAGTTTAAACTAGCCGCCTACTATACTGAGTTTTGTTAATCGATAGGTATTTTATGCGTACTCTTGTTTTTCTCATTTTATTTCTTGGTTTATATGGCTGTGCCAGTGACTCAGTCAATAAACCTGCAGCACACTATTTAACTGTTCTTCATACCAATGATAATCATGGTCGTTTTTGGCATAATGAAAAAGGCGAATATGGTATGGCTGCGCGTAAAACCCTAATCGACCAGCTAAGAGCCGATGCAAAAGCACAAGGGCATCAGGTTTTATTATTATCAGGTGGCGATATTAATACCGGTATTCCTGAATCAGACCTGCAATTTGCTGAGCCCGATTTCAAAGGCATGTCGAAAATTGGCTATGACGCAATGGCACTAGGTAATCATGAGTTTGATAATCCATTAAGTGTATTAAGACAGCAACAGCAATGGGCTAATTTCCCTCTTTTATCAGCTAATATCTTTGATAAACAAACTAATGAAACTATCTTTGAACGTTATAAAATATTCAACAAAGGCGGCTTAACCATTGCTGTAATTGGGTTAACAACGACAGACACCGCTAAAATTGGTAACCCGCAATACATTGGTCACTTAGATTTTAAAGATCCGGTTGAAATAACCGCCTCACTTACCCAAACATTAAAAGCAAAATACAATCCTGACATTACCATTGCGGTAACGCACATGGGGCATTATGTAGATGCCAATTATGGAATAAATGCCCCAGGTGATGTCACACTTGCTCGCTCTTTAGATAAAAATGTCCTTGATATGATTATTGGTGGCCATTCCCAAGAGCCAGTGTGTATGGCTGCAGAAAATGTCACAGATGAGAATTTTAAGCCAGGTTTAGCCTGTAAACCTGATCAGCAAAATGGAACCTGGATAATGCAAGCCCATGAATGGGGTAAGTATGTGGGTAAAGCGGAGTTTAAATTAGAAAACGGTCAATTATCATTGCTAAGTTATCAATTATTACCCGTTAATTTATACCTAGATAAAAAACAAAAAGACGGGAGCGTAAAATCCGTACTTTCAGCAAATTACATTAAACCAGATCCAGAACTGCAAACCTTTTTAGCGGCGTACCAACAAAAAGGAGCAAAGCAAATTGAGGGTAAAATTGGCTTCGTCAATGACAGACTTGAGGGAGATCGCAACAAAGTACGCTTTGAACAAACAAACCTTGCGCGCGTCATCATCCAAGCACAAATGAACACCGTGGGTGCGGATTTTGGTATTATTAGTGGTGGCGGTGTTCGCGATAGCATTAATGCAGGTGACGTGAGCTATAAAGATATACTTAAAGTACAACCTTTCAAAAATCGTGTCGCCTATATCGACTTCAAAGGCAGTGATATTTTAACCTATTTAAACGTTGTGACACGTTTTCCACCAGACTCTGGGGCTTACATGCAATATCATAACTTAGCATTTGAATTGAAAGGTGAGCAGGTAACTAACGTGTTCATTGCTGGAAAACCGCTTGATATAAGCAAAACATACCGCATGAGTATTAATGAATATAACGCTTCAGGTGGCGATAGTTATCCAAAAATTACACAAATGGCAGGTTTTGTAAGCACTGATGAAACTGACTCGCAAGCTTTAAAGCGATTTTTTGCTGAACATAGCCCCGTTGATGCTCGTGAATTTGCACCTAAATAATCTAATGTGAACAGCGAAGAGTGTCATTAAAATGCTAATGACACTCTTCATTAAACTTTATGTGAGAACAAAGCTAGTTAATCAAACATTTCAGCCCACAAATCACTCACCCTAAACGATAAAACTAAATTACTTTCCTATTATTTCTATATTGCCTTGGCTAACATTTACTAAGCCATAGCTGTGCATCCGTGAACGAGAGCCCTCTCCAAATGCCTTTGGCGGATAATACAACTCTTTCTGCTCTGGGCAATCATTTAATACATCATCTAGCGCCGCACGTATTTCGCTTAAGGTTTTTTCTAAACTGTTATTAAAGTTTGGCCGTTTTCTAATAGTATGCCCGAGTTCAACTAACCGATAAAAGTACTTATTTGCAAGTTCTAGCAACTCCTCGGGCACATTTTTATTATGGTTAAGTTTAGCCTCTGGATTATTAGTACAAAATTCAACAAGTGCTAAATAAAAACATAGTGGCTTATTTGCTAAGGCTACTTGTTGCTCAGGATAATAACTATTGGATAATGTTTTACTTTTTAAATCAATCACGAGTGTTAATGATTTTGATTCTGGGGCAATTGAGTCTTGCTCAGTACCTAGTTTTTTATTTTTTTGATAAGTAGTACTCTGCTTCATCATGAACATAAGTAATGCACTAACACCAAAAAGTAGTATATAAATAGTCACTACATCAGGCGAAAAATATGCTTGCTTTAAAGATAAAACAATAAACACCACGCTATTATTACTATTTAGTTTTCGAATAAACTCATCGGCTTTCAAGGATAAGTTAAACTCGTGCTTTGGCACTATCGAAATCACCTGTATACCCGTACCTTGAATCTGAGCATTTACTGTTTGAATATAATGCTGTAAAGCCGCTTTATTACCCGAGTGCTTAAGCAGCTTATTTGATAAATCGAGCAAAGGTAAGTCTAAAGCGATTTGTTTTTCTATTTGGGTTATTTGTAACTTATTTACCTGTTGCTGTTTATGTGTTGTTGAAATATAAAACACGAATGAAAATACAGTGAATAGTATAAAAACACCTAATGACGATACAAGCTTTCTCATTACGACTCCCCTATAAAGGTAACGGGGTAATTATTACATTGCCAATATGGCTCAACATCTTGATAGTATTGAAACGACTGTTCTTTAGATATACTCAATAAGTGAGATTGTACAGCGCAGAGTAAATCGGTATTGTTATGCTGCATTTTTAAGTACCAACGAGTACCTGCAACATTACTGCTTATAGGGGTAATATAATTTTTTGAGAAGCGCTTACTATCATTTTCTCTCCAAAAAGAGGCAATCAGATCAACCTGCCCGTTCGCCAGTAATTCCCGCAATTCATTGTGTGAGCTGGCATAGGTTATTTTTAGTTGAGCAATATTAAGTCCTAATTGCTTAAACGTTTGTTTTGGCAAAATATGTCCAGATCGGCTAGTTGGATAATCTAACAGGCCTATTTTTTTGTCTAAAAAATACTGTTTAGTGATCAGAGGCTTCTCTTTTGAAGATATAAAAAACGCAGTGTAATCTGAAAAGCCCACCACGGGTTGATAATTGTAAGTAGTCTCGGCTCTAAACGCTTCCATAATATTATTTTTCGCTAAAATTAAATCTGCAATACCTTTACCTACAAACTCTAAGCTATCAACGGTTCTATATCCCCAATAGCCAATGACAGAGCCATACTGTTTTGCCACAACTTTATCATCACACAGGTTTTGAGTGAGCAATTGAGCAACATACTTTGAGGGTGTAAATACTATTAGCTGATTTTGATTAGCCGTTGTCGTGGTTTGACATGTCGTTGATGTTTCTATCATCACAGGAAAGACTATTTCTTTTTCATCTACAGCCATTTGACCAGCAAACCAACTAAACAACAACACTATAAACATAAATGTAACAATTGCTGCTTTATGCAACATTAACTTTTTAATATCCAAAAAACACCGATCTAAAATGAAGTTATAAGACATTTGAACAATTTTAATTACTTATTACAATAGGTAATTTTACCTATCAAACCTAAGGTATTGATAATAATTGATTTTAAATAAGAAAGCATGAATTTTATTGAGTCCTTTCTATCATGATGAAAAATACGGACAATTGACCTTATAAGCTTTTATAAATTAAATTTCACACTTACTAGGATGCCTCGATGCAGATAAATGTAAAATATTCGCTTTCATTAACACTATTAATTAGTGCAATATTTGCAAGCACAGACTGTAATGCTTGGGGGCAAAATGGCCACCGCGTCGTTGGGAAAATTGCAGAGTCGCACATAAGCGAAAACACTAAAGCTGCACTTATTCCTTATCTTAATGGTGAATCTTTAGCACAAATTTCAACATGGCCAGATGAAATGCGCTCTGCACCAGGTGATTTTTGGCAAAAAAAATCATCTCGTTGGCATTACATTAATGCTGATGACAACGCGACCTTTAGTTTTGACCACGACCACACTAAACACAAAGAATCAGTAACAAACATATTAGAAGGCATTCACTATTCAATTAAAGTATTGAAGGATGATAAATCAAGCCTTGCAGCAAAGCAGTTTAGTTTACGTTTTTTAGTGCACTTAGTCGGCGACAGCCATCAACCATTTCATGCAGGTAGAGCTGAAGATAGAGGCGGGAATCGCGTTAAGGTTTCTTTTTTTAACCAACAAACCAATCTACATAGCTTATGGGATACCAAGTTAGTAGAAAACGAAAACTTATCTTTTACTGAATACGCTCAGTTTATAAATACCAACAACAGCGAGCTAATTAGCGAGTATTTACACAGTACCCCAACAAGTTGGCTTGAAGAGTCACATAACCTTGCTTTACAAATATACAAATCAACAGATGAGAATATTAGCTACGACTATATTTTCACTAACACCCCTATAGTGAAAACCCGCTTGCAACAAGCTGGTATTCGCTTAGCTGGATTGTTAAATACATTATTTGATCCTACTAACAAGAAATCAAAAATGGCTTTAACACAGCAAATCAAAAAATAAATTCAGTTTCTAACTTAAATCATCTACATGGGAAATCAACATTATGACTAAGCTTCGCCTTTCGAAATTAACTGGAGCAGTAATTCTTGCTCTAGGAGTTTCAACAAGCGCTATGGCTGCTGACACCTCGTCTGCAATGCGTGGTAAAATAACCACACCTTCAGGTGCGAGCGCTGCAAACGTTAAAATTAAGGTCGTTCATCAGCCTACCGGCACAATCAGTGAGCTAACCACTAATGAAAGTGGTACTTTTATAGCCAATGGTTTACGTGTTGGTGGACCATATACAGTGATCATCGACTCTGATACGTTTAACGATACCACCGTTGAAAATATCTTTTTAAACCTTGGCGAAACTTACCGATTAACGTCGCAATTAGCACCACTCAATATTGAAAAAATTGAAGTGTCTGGTTATAAAATTGTCCAACAATCGGGTGGTTCTAGCAGCACGTTTGGTGAAGATACCATCAACAACATGCCTAGCTTTAATCGTGACATTAAAGACATCGCACGTTTAAACCCACTTGCTAGTATTAATGGTAGCGGCGAGCTAACCTTTGCCGGTAGCAACCCACGTACAAATGGTTTAACTGTAGATGGTATTGGCCAAAATGACGACTTTGGTTTAAGTTACGGCGGCTACCCTACTTCGCAGCCCCCTGTAGCCCTTGATGCGATTGAGCAGATCTCTGTTGATGTTTCTCCATTTTCAGCCTCTAAAGGCAACTTTGGTGGTGGTACTATTAACGCGGTAACTAAGTCAGGTACTAACGAACTTAAGTTTTCTGGTTTTTACGAAACATCAACACCAGATATTGCTGGCGATGTAGACAGCATATCTCAAGTGTTTGCTGATAACCGCCCTGTTTTAGATGACGATGGTCACCGCACATACATTGTTGAACAAGTAGAACCTAACCAAACTGAAAAACGCTACGGTTTTAATGTTGGCGGCCCACTTATAGACGATACCTTATTTTACTTTGTTAACTACAATAAATGGTCAAGCGAACTAGATTTAGATTATGGTTTTGAAGGTTCAGGCGCAACCAACGAATACGATGTGAGTGAAGAAAGCTATAACCGTTTCCTTAATATTCTAAATAACGAATACGGCTTAACAGACTCTCTTGGAGGCGACCCTAAAGACACCAACGAAACATTACTTGTAAAATTAAGCTGGAACATTGCTGATGATCATCGCTTAGATTTTACCTATCAGTGGCAAGATGACAAAGATGAAACAAACTTTGGTACTGGTGGCACATCAGTTCAGTTTGCATCAAGTCGTTATACCTACGCAACCAAGTTTAATAACTTTGCTACCAAGCTATATTCAGATTGGAACGAAGACTTTTCAACTGAAATCGGTATTGCATACAAAGATGTATCATCGAGAAGTTTAACAAATTCTGATATTGGTAGCGTTAAAGTTGAAGAATACTTCCGCGGGCCTTCTTATAACTTTGGTACCGATGAGTTTCGCCATGCAAATAGCTCAGCAACAGAAAATTTAACACTTTCTCTTGATGCCACTTATTTAATGGACGAGCATGAAATTAACTTTGGTATGCAATATGAGTCGTTAAACTTATACAACCTTTTTGCAGCTAACTCACTCGGTTCATGGGAATTTGATAACTTTAATGGTTTCGAAAATCGTGAAGTAGGTAACTACAAAGGAAAGTACGATTTTAGCTACAGCAATGCCTTTACAAATAACCCTAATGACACCGCTTACGACGCAACCCGTAATCAATTAGCACTTTACATTGAAGATACTTTTTATGTTGGTGATGATTTAGAAGTAACAGCAGGTGTTCGTTATGAGCGTTTATCTTCTGATGATAAACCAACACTCAACGAAAACTTTTTAAACACCTATGGCTTTAGCAATCAAGAAAACCTCGATGGGTTAGATATTATTCTACCGCGTATTGGCTTTAAGTATTACGCTACAGAAGCATTAACAGTTAACGGTGGCGTGGGTCGTTTCCAAGGTGGTATCCCTAACGTTTGGTACAATAACTCATTCCAAAACGATGGCATTACTTTTGTAGATGCACCTCAAAGTGCTATTAACGATTATTATGCTAATAATCAAGCTGATATCACTCAAGTACCAGATGCCATAAAAGGCTCTTTAGTTCAAGGTGCAGGTAGCACAAACTATGTTGATCCTAACTTTGAACTACCGTCAAGTATTCGTGCACAACTTGGATTTGAGTACGACTTTGATTCTGAGTTACTAGGTGAAGGCTTTAAATGGCAAGCAGAAATTGCTTATCACAAAAAAGAAAACGAAGCTGTGTGGCATAACACCGCCATAAAACCTGTAGGTGTAGCGGCCGACGGCGAGCGTATCATCTATGAAAGTATTTACAGCGGTGATTTAGCTGATAACTTTGATATCGCAATGACTAACTCAACTGATGATGGTCGCTCTGTTATTATTTCAACAGCACTTGCTAAAGAGTGGGAAAATGGCCTTTATATTTCAGCAAGCTATGCACATCAAGATGTAACAGAAGCGTCTTCAGGCTCTTCATCACGTGCACAAAGCAACTATCAGTACAATATCACTAAGAGCCGAAATGAAGACTTTGCTGCCCGTGGTGCGTATGAAGTAGAGCATAGCTTTAAAGTTAATTTAGCGTATAACACTGAGTTCTTCAGTGGCTATGCCACAAGATTTAATGTGTATTTCGAACGTCGCTCTGGTCGTCCATTTAGCTATACTATGGGTATGTATCAAGATAGTGACTTAGGTGATACGCGTGACTTTTATTCAAGCTCAGCTTATTTAGCGTATATTCCAACTGGTGCAGATGATGCCAATGTAAATTGGGATGAATCAGGGCTATCATGGAGTGAACTTGAGACACTACTTAATAGAGCGGGTATTTCTGAGCGAGGCCAAATCTTAGACCGTAACTCAGGCACGCAACCATGGGTTACCACTATGGATATTAGCGTTAAACAAGAGATCCCTGGTTTTGCAAAAGGTCATAGCGGTGAGGTTTACTTTATGATTGATAACTTTGCCAACTTATTAAACAGTGACTGGGGCGTAGAAAAGCGCTTAGGTTTCTCTGACCAAGCAGTTTACGACTTTGGCGGGTTAGACGATCAAGGTCGTTATATAATTGATAGCAGATTTAATGGCGCTGATGTTCGTAACTATAGCCAATATCAAACTAGCTCATCAGCTTGGCAAGCTAAAATTGGTGTTAGCTATAAGTTTTAATACATAGCCTGTACATCAAAAACTCGTAAAATTAAAAAAGCCATTACATGCATGTAATGGCTTTTTTTATGGAAAAAATCACTTTTCATCTGTTTGTCATAAAAACTACTTACTATTTGAACGGTAAAATATTGAAACATAGATAAAATGCTAAATTTCATAAATAAAGTGTTTTATAATAAAAAAATTACAGTTGTATTTTATTTGTAACAAACAAATGAGGTACACTATGTAAGTATTTTGGGTAAAGTGTATTTTGCGGTCGCTTAATCCAAAATTAAAATAAAAAAGCTATTAAAAGTTTATTTAACTACACGGGAAAATAAAATGAAAATTCAACTTCGCAAAACAGCTCTATCACTTGCTATAGCAGCATGTGTTGGTGTGAGTGGTGCTGCAATTGCAAACGAAACAACCTCTGCAATTAAAGGTCAAATAAAGGGTCCTAACGGTAACCCTGCTGCAGGAACTAAAATTACTATTTTACACGTTCCTTCAGGCTCAGTTAAAACAACTGAAACTAATGATGCTGGTTACTTTACAGCTAAAGGCCTACGTGTTGGTGGTCCATACAGAGTAGTTGTAGATTCTGACACTTATGCAGACCAAGAGTTCAATAACATTATTCTTAACATTGGTAACGATTACCCGGTAAATGCTTCTTTAGAGAATATCTCTAACATCGAGCAAATTGTAGTTACGGGTGCCCCTATCAGTGCTATGTCTGGTGGTACAGGTCCTGCGTCTACTTTTACGCTAACGGATCTTGAAAACCAACCAGCTATCAACCGTGATTTAAAAGACATCATCCGTATTGACCCACGTATCACAATTGATGATAGCCGTGGTTCAATCAACTGTGGTGGTGGTAACCCACGTTACAACAGCTTAACGCTTGACGGCGTTCGCATGAACGATAACTTCGGTTTAAGCTCAAACGGTTACCCTACTATCCGTGCCCCTTTCTCTTTCGACTCTATTGAACAAGTTTCAGCTGAGCTAGCCCCTTTTGACGTTCAATACGGTGGCTTTACATCGTGTAACATTAACGCTGTAACTAAATCTGGTGGCAACGACGTTCACGGTGGTGTTTTCTTCGATTACACAAACGATTCAATGAAAGGCGACGAAATTGAAGGTAATGAAGTTGATAACGGTAACTACACTGAAAAACGTTACGGTTTCAACGTAGGCCTTCCGCTTGTTGAAGATACATTATTCTTGTTCACTTCATACGAAAAACTTGAAGGTGTTCGCCAGTTTAATTACGACGGTCTTAGCAGTGGTAGTGTTACAGCTGATGACGTATCTCGCATTCAGAGTATTTCTCAATCAGTTTACGGCTACGATGCTGGCGGTATGCCATCAAGCATGCCTGTTGAAGATGAAAAAATCTTAGTAAAACTAGATTGGAACATCAACGAAGATCACCGTGCAAACTTAATCTATAACTACAACGACGGTAACACAATTTCTCAGTCTGATACTGGTTCTAGCCGCGTTTCTTTATCAAACCACTTCTATAATCAAAGTGCTGAGTTTACATCAATCATTGGTTCTGTATATTCTGATTGGTCAGACGATTTTTCTACTGAAATTCGTTTAGGTAAATCAGAGCTAGATGCAACGGTTCAGTCATTAGATGCTGCAAGCAGCTTTGGTGAAATGCAAATCCGCACTGATAATGGTGGTACGGTTTACATTGGTCCTGATGATTCTCGTCAATCAAACGACCTAGATTACGACACAACTACATTTAAAGTTGCTGGTACTTATTACTTAGATCAACACACAATTACTGCTGGTTACGAGTTTGAAGAGCTATCTGTTTTTAACTTGTTCGTACAGCAAACAGAAGGTGAGTGGCGCTTTGACTCAATTGACGACTTTGAAGCAGGTCAAGCAGCGCGTATCTACTACAACAATGCTGCAGGTACTAATAACCCGAATGATGCGGCTGCAAGCTTTAAATATGCTCAACACACATTTTATGTACAAGACGAATACGCGTTTACTGACTTAGATGCAACAATTCAGTTTGGTTTACGTTACGACAAGTACACAAGTGACGACGTACCTAACTTTAACCAAAACTTCACAAGCCGTTATGGTTTCAGCAACCAGTCTACATTCGACGGTATTGACTTACTGCAACCACGTGTTGGCTTCCAATGGTATGCAACTGACGAACTTGAAGTTCGTGCTGGCTTAGGCTTGTTCTCTGGTGGTAACCCGAACGTATGGCTATCTAATTCGTATTCTAACGACGGTATTACAAACATTAGTACGCAGTTCCGTGGTGTAGATTTATTTAACACAGCTAACGTAAACGGCGGTACTCCTGGTTTTGACGTACCTCAAGAAATGTTCGATATTGTTGCAAACACTGAAATTGGTGTAGGCGATGCAACTGTTAATGCTGTAGACCCTGATTTTGAAATTCCTTCAGAGTGGAAATATTCACTTGGTGCTACATACACAACTGAAGACGAATACGTAATCTCTGTAGATTACTTATACTCGAAGAAAAAAGACGCTGCATTAATGCGTGATATCGCACTTCAAGATAGCGGTGAAACTACGTTTGATGGTCGCCCAATTTACGAGTCTATCGAAGGCCGTGGTAACGAATATTTATTAACTAATGTTAGTGGCGATAGCGGCGATTCTTCAGTTATCTCTGCAGCAGTTAGCAAAATGTTTGATAACGGCGTTAACTTCAGTTTTGGTTATGCATACACAGATGCAGACGATGTAAACCCAATGACTAGCTCTGTAGCCGGTTCTAACTATGGTAACATCGCGCTTACTAATCCAGGTAACCCAGGTGTTGCGTCTTCAGATTATGAAATTCCGCATCGTTTTACTATGACGCTTGGTTACAAACATGAGTTTGTAGATGGCTTTGAAACACGCTTTAACCTTTACGGTGAAGCATACAAAGGCCTACCTTACAGCTTCACGTTTGACGGAAGTGACCGTAATGTATGGGGCGATAACAACTGGAATGGTAACCGTCAGTTATTATACGTTCCACTTGAAAACGATCCTAACGTTGTATACGACATGTCTGCAGCTGAAATCAATGAGTTCAACGACTTCATTGCATCTGAAGGGCTTAAACGTGGTGAAATCGCAGGTCGTAACCAACAAAATGCTGACTGGTTTGTTAAGTTCAACTTTAAAGTTACACAAGAATTACCAGGCTTTATGGAAGGTCATAAAGGTGAAGCATTCTTTGTAATCGACAACCTTACAAACATGCTAAATGATGACTGGGGCGTTCTTAAGAAAGGTCCTTTCGTAGGTGCAAGCATGATCTCAACATCTTTAGATGACCAAGGTCGTTACGTTTACTCAGGCTTTAACGGTAATAACGCTAATACTTCAGTACAAACTGGTGCTTCAGTATGGGAAATGCGTGTAGGTGTACGTTACACTTTCTAATCTAAATTGTCAGATTAGTTAAAATTATAAAAGCCCATCATTTGATGGGCTTTTTTATGCCTGCAATTTATTTTTTAGCTTATTAAGTACGCTTATTAATAAATCTTGTTCATGTGTGTTCAACGAAGCCAATAGTTCTTTTTCCCACCTTAACGCCTCGGGTACTATTTTTTTATACATCTCCTTTCCAGCTTCACTTAATGAAAGTATGGCTGCGCGCTTATCCTCTGAATTAATTTGAGTCATTAGCAACTTTTTTTCTACTAATATTTTTATTGCACGCGACACGGTCGATTTATCCATATCTGCCTGCGTACATAAATTTTTGGCATTACTTTGACCAAATTGCGCTAAATTCGCCAAAATTCGCCATTGAGGTATCGTTAAGTCAAATTTGCTCTGGTATACCTTAGCAAGGTCATTACTTACCAAACTTGCTACATTAATTAGTTGATATGCTAAAAAAGTGTCTAAATCCAGTTTCATTGTTATCCCGTTAAATAGGTTTACTCGCTGTTCATTTATATTTACATACACATTCATTGAGCAATTTGAAATTACTCTCACTTGAGAGTATCTTAACTTAAATAAATAAAACATAAAACTAGCCTTCTCTCACAGGAGTCAGTAATGGCAGAACAGTTAAAGTACATGACCGGTTTTGGTAATGAATTTGAAACCGAAGCGCTACCCGATGCCTTGCCTATAGGGCAATTTACTCCTCAAAAAGTTAAGTACGATCTTTACACTGAACAATTTAGCTCTACAGCATTTACCGCGCCTAGAGCAGCTAACCGCAGAACATGGCTGTATCGGTTACGCCCTTCGGTAGTGCAAGGTGATTACACCGCTGTTGATAACGGCTTGATTCGAACTGCGCCTATAACTGAAGCCGTAACACCTCCGACTATGCTTCGCTGGAACCCCGTTGAAATTCCTACAAAGCCAACTGATTTTCTAGATGGACTCATAACAATGGCTGCTAACGGCAGTGCTAATGGGCAATCTGGCATCGGTATTCATGTTTATGTTGCTAACAAGTCTATGGTCGATCGCTACTTTTACAACGCTGACGGTGAAATGCTATTTGTACCCCAACAAGGCGAGCTACTCCTGCATACAGAATGCGGTAAGCTCTGTGTAAAACCAGGTGAAGTTGCAGTCATACCCCGAGGGATGAAGTTTTCTGTTGATTTAATACAATCAACGGCCCGTGGTTATATCTGCGAAAACTATGGTCATGCTTTGGAGCTTGCAGAGCGAGGCCCTGTTGGTGCAAACGGCTATGCCAACGACCGTGACTTTCAATACCCAGTTGCAGCTTTTGAAGATAAAGAAGGTGATTTTGAACTGGTGTCAAAATTTAATGGCAACTTATTCAGCTGTGAGATTAAGCATTCCCCTTTCGATGTTGTTGCATGGACAGGTAATAGCGCGCCTTATAAATACGATTTATCGCGATTTAATGTAATGAACACAGTAAGCTTTGACCATCCGGATCCTTCTATATTTACCGTTTTAACCTCGCCATCAGCTACTGAAGGAATGGCTAATGTTGATTTTGTTATTTTTCCACCGCGTTGGATGGTTGCTGAAAACACTTTTCGTCCGCCCTACTATCATCGTAATATCATGAGTGAATTTATGGGGTTAATTGAAGGTGTATATGATGCAAAAGAGCATGGCTTTGTGCCAGGTGGCGCAAGTTTACATAATTGTATGTCTCCGCATGGACCTGAAGCGGATGTATTTGAAAAAGCATCTAATGCGGAACTGGTTCCACAAAAATACGAAAATACCTTAGCGTTTATGTTTGAATCCCGTTATGTCATTTCACCGACTAAATACGCATTAGAAGGTAAAGAGCGCCAAGCTAATTACACTGACTGCTGGCGCACAATTAAAAAACACTTTAACGGCAATCAAGGGTAATTAGATTATGAAGCTTTATACTTATTTTCGCTCATCTGCAGCGTATCGTGTGCGCATCGCATTAAACCTAAAAAATATTGTTCACCAGTTGGTGCCGGTAAACTTACTAAAATCAGAGCAACAAAGCACAGATTACTTACAGAAAAACCCCCAAGGACTTTTACCTTCTTTAGAAACAGAAAACGGCATATTAGGTCAATCTCTAGCAATTTTAGAGTACCTTGAAGAGCAATATCCTGAAACACCATTACTGCCTGGTAATGCATGGCAAAAAGCACATATTCGCAATTTAAGTTATGCAATTGCGTGTGATATTCACCCGATTGATAATTTACGTGTGCTTAAGTATTTAAGTAGTGAACTCAATGTTGATGATGAAGCAAAAAATAAATGGTACCGCCACTGGGTTGAAGTGGGTTTTGAAAAAATAGAACGCATGCTAGATAGCAAAAACACATTTTGCGCAGGCGACTCGCCAAGCTTAGCTGATGTATGTTTAGTACCGCAGGTATTTAATGCCATTCGTTTTAAAGTAGATATGGCTGCCTACCCTAAAATAGCAGCCATATATCAGCGTTGTAATGAGTTGGCAGCCTTTATTGATGCAGCCCCTGAAAATCAACCTGATGCAAACTAATAGAGTAAATTAACTTTTAAGTGCACTGTGTATTACAGTGACATGCTCAATTAAATCTAAGCCCAGTTCGGTTAAATAGCCACCATCTGGGCTATCTATAACCCCTTTATCGAACAAACGTTGTGCTGCGCTTAGTAAGGCGGGTTCAGCGTCTGAATGAAGTTTAATTCCCTGCATTTTGCTCTCGCGTGGAAATTTTGCTAGTAGTGTAAATTCGTCAATCATGGTTTGATTAAATAGCATATCTGTTCACCTTTTTATTGTTCTGTGTTTTACTTATGTTGTCTTACTTACCCTAGCATGTTTTTTTGCTAAGTGTAGTTATTTTAAACACCTTGAGGTTATTCATGCGTTATTATTTTACTTTTATTATTGCTGTTTTATGCTTGTGTTTTTCAGCTTTAAGCTACGCTAACACAATACAAACGCTTCCTATTGTTGATGCTACCCAGCTTATAAACACTAGCACTGAGTGCTGGTATGATAATAAACGTTACAGCGAAGGAGCTATACTGCAGGTTCACTCAGTTACGCTTATTTGTGCTGCAAAGTACCCCCAACATAACAACAGTCAATTGATTTGGCTAAAGCTTGATAAGCAAGGTAACCTTATTTACCCCAAGAAGCCTGCAACTATTACTGTAAATTAATCAAGATTAACAATCTGGAATCTGCCAGCCATCTCCAAACTATTAAGATGCGGTGGGATACGTTACAATACATGCAGTTTAAAAAAGCAGTGTGACTATGAATAATCAACCAAAAAACCCGCTACATGGGATAACTTTAGAGCAAATTCTTGTAGAACTAGAGCAACGTTTAGGCTTTAAAGCAATGGGTGAACAAGTAAACATAAAATGCTTTACTGATTCTCCGAGTATCAAATCAAGCTTAAAATTTTTACGTAAAACCCCATGGGCAAGAGATAAAGTAGAAGCACTTTATATTCATACCATGAGTAATAAACCGCTACGAAAACCCAGAAATAAACCAAAACTAACAGAGCCCACGCAACCTGATACATCAGATTTTGTATGGCCCTCTATTAAAAAATAAATGAGTGCTAAATGGCGTAATATTTACGCCATTTTTAGTCAGTTAGTTTTGTTCTTGGCATATTACATTCAATGAAGCAGGGTGAATACTCACTACCACTTTATCGGCAGATTTAACCTCACCATCAATTACATAATCTAGCGTTTTATCTGCGCTTATCTCTACACGTTTTGCGTTAGTATAATGCGAGTTAATAGCAAAATGTGTTTGCGTGATACTGCTAAACATTAGCTCAGCAATACTCAATACTGTGGTTTCATTGTCTTTGTTTGGCGTTAACCAGTTTACGTCTAATAATCCATCACGGTGGTCGGGTTGTCCCCCACCTTGGGCTAAAAGGGTTGTAAATGGGGCAGCATTAGCGACAATAAAGCTATTTGTATTAATAGCTTCAGGCTCATTATCATCGAGTTTAACCATCAGCTTTTGCGCTTTATTCTCGCCAAAGGAATGTAAAAAACCATTTAAATAAGCAAGCTGGCCAGCTTTATTTTTCGACTCTCTATCTGCTTTTTCAATCATTGCATGCTCAAAGCCAATGCCAATTAGCAATAACATCAAATCGTTATTACAATATGCGGTATCGATCAGGTTTGTCTGACCATCAATTATTAAATCGCACGCTTGCTCAACAGGAATAAATTTAGATTTTATTCCCATCAGCACATGGGCCAACGCATTAGCTGTCCCCAACGGTATAATTCCTAATCGACAAGACGTACCCACTAAAACACTCGCAACCTCAGTGACTGTGCCATCTCCACCGCAGGCAATTATAATATCAGGCTCGTGCTCTATAGCTTGTTTAGCCAATGTAATGCCGTTTTGTTCCGGTGTAGTTTTTAAAATGGTTAAATCATAATAAGCAGATAAACGTGTAACGATTAAATGCTCTTTTTCAGACCATAACTTAGTGCCTGATACAGGATTAGCAATTAAATATGCTTTATTTTTTATCAGTAGCTCACCTCTTCGGTGGCGCTTAACTAAATGGCGTAATTGGCGTTTATTAAGATTGGCTGTTTCACGTGTTTCTTTAATTTGAGCAAGAATGTCATGTACATCAGCTTCTTTATTTTGACTCAATAAATACGCTGCCATAACAAACACCGAACGTCCGCGACCTAATGCACAATGCACCACAACACGACGGTCTTTCTTTATATGATGATGGATCCAGTTAATTGCCTGGTTTAATTGCGAGTGAGTAGGCACACTATGATCAAGAACAGGAATGTTTAAATAACTAATATTTTCTTGGGTAGATGTCCACTCAAGTCCATCAAATTCACAAGTCACATCTAAAATAGCGGTAATGCCATTTTCTTTTAATGTATCTATATCAGAGGGAAACAAACGACATGCTAAAAATAAGTTATCGTTTATTTGTTGAATTGGGGGTACCTTATCGTGTTTGCGTGACCATGCATTATAAATTTGTGCACCTAACAAAAAAGGAACAAATGCCCAACGAATGTAAAAAGGGATAACGCCATTTTCGCGTTTTCTAAATACTTTTCCTGCGTTAAAAAAATAAGCACCGCTGACCAATATCAGCGACAGCGCCGTCCAAAAAAATGCAACCGCGAAGTAAACAGAATTAACCTTCAATCCCAGTACTATAAATACTAATGCTGTTACAAGATAACTGACTGCAGCCCACATGAGCTCTCCTTTAAGTTGGCAGCGCCATATTAGCGCCTTTAATATAGTCCTAACTTGCAAATAATACGCCAAAAAAGCAATTTATCTTGTTTGTTGTCGTTTCGCCACCGGCGTTGATATCACATCAATTGGCTATAACCCACTGTTAATCAATGCTTTTATAATATAAAAAGGAATGACTTCACGCTAAAACATCGTACTCAGTTTTTATTGATTACGCTTAAATAAAAGCAGCTTAATTTATATAACTCTTTCATATTTACAACAATATCAGTCAAATATTCATAGTTATTTAATGCTTCAACTTATTATTTATCAAATGGCATAAGTAATGTTTTCATCGCTGGGCGCAGTGCAATCAATACAGTTTCCTCGGTCAATTCAGGAAATAACATTTTTCGTAATAGCAGTCCGGCCATCACTGAGAAAATCACATTAATGCGGCTTTCGAGTTCTTGCTCTGAATGTGATTTTATTAAACTACTTTCACTGACTAATAAATCACGCATTCTGTTACGTGCTTGCGTATCAGCCTCGCGTAGTAATAAAGCGACTTTTTTGTTTCTACTGGCCTCTGCCATCATGTCTAAGTCAACTACGCAGGCCCCCGTGTCCATATGACGCTGCACACCATGGTGTAAGCCATCAAGTAACACTGTTAAAATATCGCCAGGTTGATCTTCAAACTCTTGAAATATGGAAAACATTTCTTCCATATCTTGTTCAATAATACTTTCAATTATGGCTTCTTTACTTTCAAAGTAATTATAAATATGGCCGGCACTCATCCCGGCTGTTTTAGCTATTTCTGCCATACCTGCGCCATGGTAGCCTTTGCGACGAAAACAATCAGCAGCGGCGGTTAATACCTGCTCGCGACGCGCTTGTGCTTGCACCGGATCTAGGTGTTTTTTATTTTTAGGTTTCATTTGAAACTCCAGTATCGAGTCTCTCAACTCGAAATATTTAGCGTTTACTGCTTTGATCACAAAAAATAAACGCTAAACGGGCATTACTTTAATCGCGCATAAAACCTTTTATTGTTAACAGGCTTTATGCGTACTAATTTACTTAACGGTTGAAGTAGTGGTCTGCCAGCCACCGCCAACCGCTTTGTATAAATTGATTTGGCTTGCAAGCACAGCTTGTTGGCCCGTGATCAATTGCTGCCTTGCGCTATACCAAGTTCGCTGAGCGTCAAGCACTTGTAAAAAGCTATCAACCCCTTTGTCGTAGCGCGCCTGCGATAATTCAAAGGTTGTCTTTCGGCTTTGTAATAACTCCTCAAGAGCCATTAACTGTGCGTTATAGCCTTCTCTATCCGCAAGTACATCAGCAACTTCACGAAATGCTTGCTGTATTTTTTGCTGGTACGTTGCTACAGCAACTTGTTGCTCTGCGTTAGCGACATCTAAATTTGCTTGATTTCGACCCATATTAAAAATAGGTAAATTTACCGATGGCATGAAGCTCCATGTGCCTGAGCCTGCATCAAATAAATTACTTAAATCACGTGATGCAGTTCCTGCATTGGCAGTTAAACTAATGCTCGGGTAAAACGCTGCACGGGCAATACCAATGTTAGCGTTAGCGGCTAACAGCTGATGCTCTGCTGCTTTTATATCTGGTCGCTGCGTTAGTAAATCAGAAGGTAAACCCACAGGGACACTAGGCAAGTCTAATAAATAATTTAATGACTTACTTGGCAGTAAATCCTCACCTACCGTTTTACCTACTAATAAATCAAGCGCGTTTTTATCGCGTTTCACTAAACGTTGGTATTTAGCAATATCAACTTTCGCTGTGGCTACCGTACTTTTAAGCTGTTCCAGCGTAATTTTAGAAGCGGCACCTAAATCAACACTTTTTTGGGTTAATGATAAGGATGCTTGCTGCGATGATAACGTTTCTTGTGCCAACGCTAACAACTGTTGATCGGTCGCGTAATTTAACCAGGCATTAGCAAGCTCTGCAATTAACGACACTTGCATGGTGTATTGGCTCAGTTGAGTTGAATAAAGCGTTTGTAATGCTTGCTCTGACTGATTGCGTACTTTACCCCATAAATCTAACTCGTAAGCCGTCATGCCTACCGTTGCACTGTATTGAGAACTTATTTGTGGTTGACCACTTGCTGATAAATCGCTGGGTAAACGCTGACGACTTCCTGATGCATTAAAATCCAGTGATGGATATAACGCTGAATCTTCAATCTGATACAAACCACGCACGCGCTGAACATTTAGAGCAGCTATTTGTAGGTCTTTATTATGTTCAAGACTTTGTGATATCAGTGTTTTAAGTTTTTCATCATTAAAAAACTGCTGCCATTTTAACGAGGACACCTGCTCATCCCCTGTCTCTGATGCATACGCATCAGGGACAGGTAAATTTAGCGCTTCCTTTTGAGGAGCTAACTGACATCCAGATAAAATTGCTAAAGTAAAAGCACTAAAACTGATTGCTCTTAAACTCATTATACTTCCTCCTCGGAGGTGGTTTTAGCCTTTCCTGAAAACAGTCTACGTACTAAAACAAAAAACAACGGTACAAAAATAACAACCAATGACGAGGCGGCAAGTGTTCCACCAATAATTGAAATACCTAATGCATTTTGTGCACCTGAACCAGCACTTGAGGCAATAGCTAATGGAAGCACACCACACACAAAGGCCATTGAGGTCATTAAAATAGGACGTAAGCGAAGGCGTACAGCGGCAATCGCCGAGTCAACTAAGCTTAAGCCTTCTTCCATTTTATGAATCGCAAACTCAACGATTAAAATGGCATTTTTAGAGGCTAAACCTATGGTGGTTAATAAACCCACTTGTAAGTAAATATCGTTTGATAAGTTACCCATAAAGGCGGCTACAATCGCACCAAAAATACCCAGTGGCACAATTATCATTACTGCAAATGGTACTGACCAACTTTCATAAAGCGCAGCTAAACATAAAAATACAAATAACAGTGATAATCCATATAACAACGGCGCTTGACCGCCACTTGATCGCTCTTGAAACGAAATACCAGTCCACTCAGAGGCAATACCGTTAGGTAGTTGCTTGACTAAACGTTCCATTTCATCCATTGCTTGCCCTGTACTGTAACCTGGCGCAGCTGTTCCTTGAATTTCCATAGCAGAAAAACCATTATAACGCTCAAGACGTGGCGAACCATAGGTCCAATGCGAACTGGCAAATGCTGAAAATGGCACCATATCACCGCTATCATTACGTACATACCACTTGTTTAAGTCCTCAGGCACCATTCGCGATTCAGCATCGCCTTGCAGGTATACTTTTTTCACGCGACCACGGTCGATAAAGTCATTTACATAACTACTACCCCACGCCGTCGAAAGCGTACTATTAATATCACTTTGCGACACACCAAGCGCTTCTGCTTTTGCAAGATCAATATCCAGCTGTAACTCAGGCATATCTTCTTGGCCATTAGGTCGTACGCCCGCGAGAATTGGGCTTTGGCTTGCTAAGCCTAATAACTGGTTACGCGCGGCCAGTAGAGCCTCGTGGCCAAGTCCAACACGGTCTTGTAAAAACATATTAAAGCCATTGGCTGTACCTAGTTCCACAATCGCTGGCGGCGGAAATGCAAATACAAACGCTTCTTTAATGGTAGAAAAATAGCCCATTGCTTTACCTGCAACTGCTTGCACAGATAAACCTTCGCCTTGACGCTCATCCCAGTGCTTAAAGTTAACAAAGGCAATTGCTGAGTTTTGGCCAGAACCTGCAAAACTAAATCCAGTCACCGTGAAAATACCATTTACAGCATCCGATTGATCGTTCAAAAAGTGTTTTTCTACTTTTTTAACTACTTCAAGCGTTTCTTCAGTCGTTGAGCCTGCTGGTAATGACACCTGATTAAACAAAATACCTTGGTCTTCATCTGGTAAAAATGCCGTTGGTAAGCTTGAAAAAATATACACCATACCCGCTACAATAAGGCCATAACATAAAAGATAGCGCTTAGATAAACGGATCATACGACTGACAAGACTTTGTGCGCCTGTATTAGTTTTATCAAATCCGCGGTTAAAACCACTGAAAAAACGACCGAATAACGAGCTGTTATCGTGAACATGGCTTGGTTTTAAAAGCGTAGCACACAACGCAGGTGTTAAAATAAGCGCCACCAATACCGATAGTCCCATTGCTGATACCAATGTAATAGAGAACTGACGATAAATAACACCGGTAGAGCCACTAAAGAACGCCATCGGAATAAATACCGCCGACAGCACCATAGCAATACCCACTAGCGCGCCTTTAATTTCATCCATTGATTTACGTGTTGCCTCAAGCGCAGAGAGTTTTTCTTCGCTCATTACACGCTCAACGTTTTCTACTACAACAATGGCATCATCAACCAGTAGGCCTATGGCAAGTACCATGGCAAACATGGTTAATGTATTTATTGAATAGCCAAACGTGTACAAAATACCAAAAGTACCGAGTAACACCACCGGCACAGCAATCGTTGGAATAAGCGTAGCGCGGAAGTTTTGTAAAAACAGATACATAACAACAAAAACGAGTACCACTGCTTCTATTAAGGTATTAACCACTTTTTCAATCGATAGTGATACAAAAGGGGTGGTATCGTAGGGTACAACAACGTCTAATCCCTCAGGGAAAAACGCTTTAAGCTCTGCAATCGCAGCTTTTACACCTTCAGCTGTATCAAGGGCATTGGCGCCACTGGCAAGCTTAATACCTAGGCCTGATGCAGGTTTTCCATCGTAACGAGCTACAACACGGTAGCTCTCGCCACCTAGCTCCACACGCGCTACATCTTTAAGGCGAACAAACGAGCCATCAGCGTTTGCTTTTACTATAATTTGTTCAAACTCTGCTGCGGTTTGCAAACGGCTTTGTGCTGTTACCGTTGCATTGAGCTGCTGGCCTTCAACCGCTGGCATGCCCCCTAATTGACCAGCAGATACCTGTGCATTTTGCGCACTAATTGAGGTGCTAATATCAGCAGGGGTTAATTTGTAGTTTTGCAACTTAGCTGGGTCTAACCAAATACGCATAGCATATTGAGAGCCAAATAGCTGAACTTCACCCACCCCTTCAACACGCGAGATAATATCTTGCACATTAGATGAAACATAATCACCAATGTCGATATTGGTCATGCTGCCATCTTTTGATACAAAACCTAATACCATTAAAAAGTTACGTGCAGACTTAGCCACCGATACACCTTGCCTTTGCACTTCTTCTGGTAAAAGCGGTGTAGCTGTGGCTAACTTGTTTTGCACTTGTACCTGTGCAATGTCTGGGTCTGTATCAGCGCTAAATGAAAGCGTAAGCGTAGCCGAACCACTCGACTCAGACGTAGATGACATATACAACAAGCCATCTAGTCCTTTCATTTTTTGCTCTATAACCTGGGTAACCGTATCCTCTAGGGTACGAGCTGATGCCCCTGGGTAAGTAGCGGTAATGCTAATTGCTGGCGGTGCAATTGACGGGTATTGTGCTATTGGTAAACTTTGAATAGCCAACACACCTGCAAGCATAACCACGATAGCAAGCACCCACGCAAAGATGGGTCTGTCGATAAAAAATCGTGACATTAAAACTCTCCGTTATTGCGCTTTGTCGGCTGTTGCAGACGGTGAAACTTCTGAAGGGCTAACTGGCGCACCTGGGCGAATTTTTTGTAAGCCTTCAACAATTACTTTATCGCCATCAGCTAATCCAGCGGTAACTAACCAGTTAGAGCCAATCGTTCTATCTACTTTTAACACGCGGCTTTCTACGGTGTTTTCTTTACTTACAACCATCGCTGTTGGCTCACCTTTGGTGTTTCGGCTTACTCCACGCTGCGGCACTAAAATAGCGTCTTGTTTTACACCCTCAACCACTGAGGCACGTGCATACATACCCGGTAGTAATAACTTATCTGGATTTGGGAATTTAGCGCGTAAAGTTACCGACCCAGTGCTTGGGTCTACAGTTACTTCAGAAAATTGTAACGTGCCTTTAATTGGGTAAATAGAGCCATCTTCCATTTGCAGCTCAACGTCGGCTTGTGCTTTTGAGTCAACACTTAGTGAACCAGAAGAAATGGCTTTTTTAAGTTGAGTTAGCTCATTGCTTGATTGCGTTAAGTCAACATAGATAGGGTCAAGCTGGGTTACTGTTGCCAGTGCCGTTGTTTGATTAGCACTTACAAGCGCACCAACAGTAACGTTCGATTTACTAATTTGACCACTAATCGGAGAAGATACATGGCTGTAATCTAAGTTTATTTGTGCAGATTTAAGCTGTGCTTTTGCTGTTAATAGCTCGGCTTGTGCTTGCTTGTATGCTGCATCGGCTTCATCAAAGTCTTGCTGGCTTACCGCTTTAATTTCTAGTAATTCTTTATAACGCGACGCTTTAGATTTACTGCTTGCAATACTAGCCTCTGCGCGCGCAACGGCCGCTTTGCTGGCTGCGAGTTCTGCTTCATAAATGTCAGGATTAATTTGATAAAGCGCTTGGCCTTGCTCAACCTGTGTGCCTTCTTCAAATAAGCGAGATTGAACAATACCACTTACTTGAGGACGAATTTCAGCAATTTGAAACGCACTAACACGCCCTGGTAATTCTTTTTTAAGTGTAATAGCTTGGCTTGTTAAGGTGACCACACCAACAGGTGTCGCTGCAGGAGCAGAAGCCTTAGGCTGTTCAGCAACCTGATCACAACCACTTAAAGCAACAGAACCAACGAGGGCCGAAAATACAAAAAAAGCGATGCGGGAACGCTGCATGTAAAATACCTTTTAGTTTAGAATGAACGATCATTCTAAACTAAAGTAAAGCAATTAAAAATAGCTACTGAGCAACATTTACACATTTTTACAATTGAATAGATAAGTAACACAAATAACAGCTGAGTTATTTAAGCAACACCCATAAAAAAAGCAGCCAATGAACTTTCATTGGCTGCTCTTAAGCTATGTTGGCTGTCATTATTCGTTGTCAGTATTAACTCTAGAGACTAGTAATTGCTCAATACGAATTCCTTCCACGTCCACAACTTCAAATTTAAAACCTGCAAATAAAACAAACTCTGCGCGTTTAGGAATATGTTTCATGGTATAGATTAAATATCCGGCCACGGTTTCATAATGATTTTGATCAGGAAATTCATCAATTTCAAGTACCTTCGCCAGCTCAACAATCGGGGTTAAGCCATCTACTAACCAAGAACTCGCGTCGCGCTCAATAATTAACTCTTCACTTTGATGAGTAATTAAATCGCCCATAAAACCTTTCATTAAATCTTTAACCGTAACAATCCCAACCACCAAAGCATACTCATTAACTACCACCGCAAAAGGATGTACAGCGGTTTTAAACGCATTTAACGCTTCAGATAAACTCAATGTTTCGGGCAAGAAAAAAATATCTTTATCAAGCATGTCATCGTTAATATTTGCCGCCTCACCTTTGAGTACTTGGCGTAAAATATCTTTAGACTCAACAGAGCCAATTAACTTATCAAGATTGCCTTTGCACACTAAAAAGTGATTGTGCGGGTGATCTATAATTTTATTTGCTATATCGTCGCTAGATTCATCAATGTCAAAATAAACAATTTGCTCACGCGGTGACATAACGCTTGATAAAAAACGCGCTTCTAAATCAAATACATTTCCTATTAAATCATACTCTTGTTGCTGTAAACTGCCATATTCAGCACCAGCATCCATCATCGCAACAATATCTTCAGTGGTCACAATATCTTCACGTTCACTGGGCACTTTAAACACCCGTAAAACAATATTGGTTAAGCCATTAAAAAATAGTACCAGTGGCGTGAGCGCAAAAGTAACCCAGCGCATAATTGTCACCACTCTCACCGCAACGGCCTCAGGTAAAATCATCGCTAAACGCTTTGGTAGTAAATCGGCAAATAAAATAAATAACGAGGTAATAATTAAAAACGATAATACAAAGCTAATTTGCCCAAGTAATGGACCTTGATAAAACAGCTGTAGTATTTCTTGCATATAAGGAGACAATGCTTGCTCGCCAACAATCCCGCCTAATATCGCAATCGCATTGAGCGTAATTTGGATCATGGCGAAAAAAGCCCCAGGCTGCTCTTGCAGCTTTAAAACCGCCAAAGCGTGAACATTGCCCTCGTCCGCCATTACTCTTAACTTAATTTTGCGTGAAGCGGCAATCGAAATTTCTGACATCGCAAATAACGCACTCATCAAGATTAATAACGCAATCCCGATTAAATCACCCATTTATAACTCCAAAATAATCGCTTTTACAAGCAAAAGCAGCTGGATTATAGACGCTTTTATAGACAGGGCAATTGATATTTAAATAATATTAATAATTAATAAAAATCAAAAACTTAATATTTATAGTTTAGACTCATATGAAGAAAAAGCCGCGCTAAGTTGTTGCTTTACGTTATCGGGTAGATTTTTATTACAGGCGAAATATAAAGGGGCTTGATGGGCATTGATTGGCATGAGTAATTCGAGTTGTAATTTATTTAATAAATGAGATTGTTCATGGTTTATTCGCTGCGCTGGTATAACAACTAAATCAATACTCGAACTTCGGGTTTGGATTATCTTAAAAATATTATCAAAACTACTAAACAGCATTAAATTTTCGTTTTCTTTAAAGCCCTTTGAAAGTAAGTAATGATGGCTGTAGTTATCTTTTAAAACCGCAATACGGTATTGCTTTGCCTGCTCTAAATTAGTTAAGGAAATACCTTTGCTTTTAAGGGAGTAAAAATTAGTGTCAAATTGGGCAAGCTTAGCAAACCAAATAAAATTATGTTCCCGCTCAGGCGAACGAGAAATAGAAAATATACAGGTTTGGGGATCTCTCAGTGCAATATTGTAAGCCATACTCCAATCGTTTACAGAAATTGAATAATCAATACCTACGCTATCAAGCACTAATCGGACTTTATCGGCAGCATCACCTACTAAATTGTTATTCGCGTCCAGATACTGCGCAGGCGCGAAGTTCTCTGTTACAACAGTAAGTTTAGCCACACAATGATGACTTACAATGAGCAATAATACACAATACCACTTAGTCACAATAACCCACTATATAAAATTTAAGATGTTACTTTTTTGATAAAAGCAAATTTAATATAGCGGATTATTTACAAATAGCCAATTTTGGGCCTGTGGGATTAACGATTCATTGCTGCAATTAAGAATGCTGAAATTTTAGCGCCTTCTCTAAGCGTCGTCTCTGAGCTTGATTGCCCCACTAATGAGCTGTCGGTAAACGGTGCGATTTCCATCATATCTGCACCGGTTATTGGAAACTCATCAGCAATAGCTGACAAAATATCAAGCGCATGCTGTGGTGTTAATCCATTTTCTTCAGGCGTACCTGTCGCAGAGGCAAATTGCGCATCTAGTGCGTCAATATCAAAGCTTACATACACTTCATCAACCTTGTCGGCCTTTAATTGCGCGATTGTATCGGCAGCAACAGCGGCTGCGCCACGCTCAATAATTTCAGCTGCCCAGTGCTGTTTAACGCCAAAGGTACTTTCCCAATGTGATTTAGGCTTACCACTTGAGCGAATACCAAATTGAATTAAATGATGTGGCGCGGGTAAAAATTCTAAAATATGGGTACACCAAGAGCCAAAACATAAATCGATGCCTAAACGCTCAACCAATAAATCGGTGTGGGCGTCAAAATGAATAATAGCCGTACGCTTACCTTGGCTACGCTTTGCTTTTAAGTACGCTTTTGTCAGCGGGTAACTAATAGAATGATCGCCACCAATGCCAAAAATGCCTTTATCTTGGAATGTTGCATAAAAGCTGTCACATACATCTTCGGTAATAGACAGTGGACTTACGAAATGATCGTTATTGTCATTGCCATAAAGCGCTTTTTGGCAATTGGTAATTGTTGCCTCGTTTAAGTATTTATCGTGTAATAAATGCGGTATTACGCGCACATCACCTAAGTCAAATGAACGACACTGTGTTTGCTGGTCAATTAAAGCTGAACGTAAAAATAAAGGCCCCCAGTTTGCACCGCGTAAAATACCACCACCACAATCAGAGCTAATCCCCAGCATAACCGCTTTGTGGGGTGAGTTAGGTAATTCATTTAGCGAGTCACGCCATAAAGCATCGACATTTTCAGTTTGACCATATAATTTATTTCTGAGTGCTGCTTTGCGTTCTTTTGCCGTATTAACCGTGAATACACCGTCGCCAGGTGCACATAAACAGTGTTCAACTTTATTTTTAAATGCTTGAAATTGTGTGCTCATTGTAAACCCTTTTTCAATCTGAATATCTTGTCTATTATTGAGTAGTTATGCAAAACGACGAACGCTGAATAAATTAAAAATTAATTGTCTGTGGTTATAAAAATCACTGAACGTTGTGTTTTGCGAGGTTAGGTCAGCGGCAAAACAATACAAAAACTACTAACTAACCTTATGAATATAAACAATTTAAAATTTAGCTAACAACTCTTTTGGCTAGCTACTGGTTTGTTCTGAGGTATGAATATAGTGTCTGAGCAAACAAGTCAACTGGCTCATTTTGTTAGTAATTTTAGCCATTGATTGAATATTCAGAGTTGATGAATAAATCAATACGGACATCCGTCCTGTACTTCATTTAGGTTTCTCGTAATCATGTTAAATTGACAACAACTCTTATTAAAAAGGCTTAGTTATGGAAAAGGTATTTCACTTAGGACTGTGTATTGATGATTTAAAAGGTGCAAAACTGGCTATTGTTCCAGGGGATCCAGATCGTGCAGCACGCATTTCACAGTTCTTAGATAATCCAACCTGCCTTGCTCAAACGCGTGAGTTTCACATTTATTTAGGCCAATTAAACGGCCACTCAGTGGTTGTATGTTCAACCGGTATCGGCGGCCCTTCAACGTCAATTGCGGTTGAAGAACTGGCTCAACTTGGCGTACGTAGCTTTCTTCGCATTGGCACAACAGGCGCGATTCAGCCGCACATTAACGAAGGCGATATTTTAATTAGCCAAGCCTCAGTTCGTTTAGATGGCGCGAGTCAGCATTTTGCACCGCTGTGCTACCCTGCTGTTTCTGATTTTTTTGCCACTCAAGCGATGGTAAAAGCCTGTGAAAACCTAAACATCGATTTTCATATCGGTATCACCGCTTCAAGCGATACCTTCTACCCAGGACAAGAGCGTTACGATACGCATTCTGGTTATGTTCCTAAGTCATTACAGGGTAGCTGTGAAGAATGGCAAAAACTAGGCGTGATGAACTACGAAATGGAATCAGCTACTTTATTTACTATGTGTGCCGCTCTTGGCCTACAAGCAGCCTGTGTTGCAGGTGTATTAGTAAATAGAACGCGTCAAGAAATTCCTAACGTAGACCACGGCGAGATTGAGAAAAAATCGGTTGCCGTGGTACTTGAAGCCGCTAAAGTGTTACTTGGCTAATGTTGCGCTAATAACCTCAAGTGTTGGCAAGCCAGTAAAGCTTGCTAACACGGCTTTTGCCACCCCTGATTGGTTTTCATGACCAGCCGTTTCTAATAACGTAACTGATTTAACTGTTTGCTTATCAAAGCTCAGTCCTGCTAAAAACAACTGACTCACAGCACTTTGTAATGGCGATAAACTCGGGCTGTACGCTGCATTTTCTGCATAGCTGCCATAAAAATCACCGTTTTCAAACGTACTTATTTTTACTGCACTGTAATTTTGGCTGTATGGCACATAAGCCGCTAAAGCATAGCTCATCAGCTTTTCATCAAGTTGTTTGTTTTCAAAACAATTAGTTTGCTCTGCTGGGTTAAATAAGCTGTGCTCATTGCCTAAATCGGTTGGTCCAAATGAATGAGGTAATAACTCTGCCAATTTAAAGTTTTGTGCTGGCAGTAAAATATCAAGCTCTTTTGCATCAGCCAGTTCATTCATAAATTGACGACAGTACCCACATGGGACATCACTAATCGCTATTTTAAGAATTTTTTTACCGCCATTTAACCAGGCATTATTAATTGCAGATTGCTCACCGTGCACCACTAAACTAAGTGCTTGATGGTCAAACTCAGCGTTAGCGCCAAAGTAAAAAGTGGTGTTTCCTTGTGAATCAAGCCCTTTTACAATTGCGCCGACATGAAATTTGGAAATAGGTGCAACTGAAAATTCTGAAGCCATAGGCACCAAGCCTTGCAATAAAGTATCTTCGCTGACATTAAGTTCAGTACAAAGTGCTTTAATATCGCTTGAATGTAAAATACCGCGTTGAGTTTTTAATTGACTACGTAGTGCTTGGGTTTGCGCTACGTTTAATGAGATGTGTGAATTGCTAAGTGCTGTATTATGTTGCACTTTAAAAGTTGCTGAAGCCATAATAGTTTTTATTTGTTCAATGGCCAAGTAGTGTAAAAGGTTGGCAAACTAAATACCAGCCTATTCAACGTAAAAAAAGGGAACACGTCGTGTGTTCCCTCTAAAACTAATCTAGTTTTGGATTAACCTGTATTACGCATACCCGCTGCAATCCCGGTCATAGTGATCATCAAGGCATTGTCTATATCATTTTCATTGCCTTTATCATCGCCACGAGAGCGACGTAATAACTCAACTTGTAATACATTAAGCGGGTCGGTGTATGGGTTTCTAAGCCCAATAGACTCTTTGATCCAAGGCTGATCAGCCAATAAGCTTTTTTGTGGGCTCAATGATTGCACTAAGGTTATCGCCTCACCAAGTTCCTCTCGCAAGGCAACACCTAAAGGTTTATACATGTCTTCCACCAGCGCATTATCGTAGTGCTCACTTAACCAGCTATCCGCTTTACTAAATACCATTTCTAGCATTTCTAAACGTGCTCTAAAGAACGGCCATTGCAAACTCATTTCACTTAAGGTTTCAATCCCATATTTTTCAAGCGCGGCTTTAAGTCCACTTAGTGCACCTAACCATGCAGGTAACATTAACCGGTTTTGACTCCACGCAAAAATCCATGGAATAGCACGTAAGCTCTCAACCCCTCCATTTGGATTTCGTTTTGCAGGCCTTGAGCCTAACGGTAGTTTTGACAGTTCTAATTCAGGTGTCGCCATTCTAAAGTAAGGCACAAAGTTTTCATCGTGGCGCACCACATTACGGTAATGCTCACACGACACATCGCTAATTAATGCCATTACTTCACGCCACTGTGATTTAGGCTCTGGTGGTGGCAATAAATTGCTTTGTAGTACCGCACCCGCATAAATATTTAAGCTTTGTAATGCCACATTAGGCAGGCCAAACTTAAAGCGGATCATTTCACCTTGCTCTGTTACCCTAAGTCCGCCTTTTAACGACCCCGGTGGCTGAGAATGCAATGCTTGTGCAGCAGGCGCACCACCACGGCCAACCGTACCACCACGTCCATGGAATAAAATAAGCTCAATACCGCGTTCATCCGCTAGTTGTACGAGCTTATCCATTGCCTCATATTGTGCCCAACCAGCAGCCATCATGCCTGCATCTTTGGCTGAGTCTGAATAGCCAATCATTACATTTTGGGTGTTTTTAATGTGTCCACGGTACCACTCGTTATTTAAAAGCGTAGTGATGACGTTGTGGCCATCGTTTAAATCATCCAAGGTTTCGAATAAAGGCGCCACAGGCAGTTCAAAACCACAGCCAGACTCTTTAAGTAATAACTGCACCGCTAAAATATCAGAAGCAGTTCGTGCCATAGAAATAATATATAAACCAAAGGTTTTTGCATCTTGCTGCGCAATAACATCAAAGGTGTCGAGCACCTCTTGCACTTCTGGACTTGGTTGCCAATGCCTAGGAATTAGCGGACGACGTGAATTGAGCTCTGTCAGTAAAAAAGCTTGTTTGTCTTGCTCTTCCCACTGATTGTAATCGCCAATACCTAAATGACGGGTTAACTCAGAAAACACATCACTGTGTCTTGACGAATCTTGTCGCACATCCAGTTTTGCCAAACGCAGTCCAAAGCTATTTACTCGGTGGATCATATCCAGTAGTAAGCCATTGGCCACTACTTGCATGTTGCACTTTAATAAAGAGCGATAACACACTTCAATGGGGTGCTTAATTTGATTAATATCGGTGATTAAGTCTTGAGATTCAGTGCGCTTATTTTTAATTTTAGCGCTTAAATGCATCACCGTTTCTGCAACTTGGTTTTTAACATCTTTCAAAACAGCACGGTACGGTTCAAACTCTTGCCCAGCCAATTTAATGAGTTCATCGCTGGCATCCGACATAGAAAGTTCAGCACACAAAGTTTCTAAATCACGCTGGTATAAATCCAGTGCCATCCAACGGCCATGGTCGAGCACTTGCTTGGTTACTTCGGCGGTTACAAACGGGTTACCATCACGGTCTCCCCCCATCCAAGAAGTAAATTCTATCGGGCTGTAATCTGCTGGCAACTCTAAGCTTAAATGTTGTTTTACATGCTGGCTAAACTCACGTAAAAAACGGGGCACCGCTTCCCACAAACTGTTTTCAATGACTGCGTAGCCCCATTTAGCCTCATCGACAGGGCTTGGGCGTGAACGACGAATATCGTCAGTATGCCAAGCTTGGCTAATTAACTGCGCAATACGATTTAATATTGCTTCACGTTCTTGCGCTAGATTGTCGGTACGCTCAAGCGATGCTAAACAATCGCTAAGTTCAACATGTTTATTAATAATAGTACGGCGAGTCACTTCGGTTGGGTGAGCGGTTAGTACTAAATTTATGTGGAGTTTTGAGAGTGTGTCGGCTAAATGATTATGATTAAGCTGACCTTGTTCGGCCTTTGCTGCTAACGTTTTTAATGTTTGAGTGAGAGGATTTAGTTGGCAAAAACCAACATCATTAAAACGTGATACGGTATGAAACTGCTCTGCAACATTAGCTAAGTTTAAAAAATGATTAAATGAACGGGCAACCGGTAAAAGCTCCTCATCACTGAGCGCATGGAGTACATCAATTAACGCTTGGCGATCGGCTTCATTGCCACTGCGAGATGATTTTGATAAAGCCCGAATTTCTTCTACTTTATCTAAAATCTCTTGGCCTTGGGCATCTTTAATAGTTTGTCCTAATAATTGACCAAGTAGATTAACATTACCTCGCAAGGCGGCATATTGTTCACTCATTTCTAGCTCTCCTTCGTTTCTTGGAGACCTATTAATATCATTAAGCGGGAATATTTAATAGATCCATTTGCATCGCCTTGTCGTAAAAAAGCATATGTAAAATAAACACAAAGCGACAAAATGATCATTTTTTACGATGGCAATTGCCCCCTTTGCAATGCAGAAATGCAACATTTAAAACGTGCCGATGTTGATCATAAAATTACACTAGAAGATTTAAATGCGGATGATTTTAGTGAGCGTTTTCCCGCAATCGATAAACAAAATGCCATGGATTTATTGCACGCCCAAACTGATAAGGGGCAGATGATTTACGGCTTAGACGTCACTTATCAAGCTTGGCGCATCGTTGGAAAATACCGCTGGCTTAAAATAATTCGTTTGCCAGTAATTCGCTTTTTTGCCGATCATGCTTACACTTTTTTTGCAAAATATCGTCACCACATTAGCCGTTTTTTAATGCCCAATGCGCAGTGTAGTAATGGTCAATGCAATATGAAATCTGAAGGTGAAAAATGAAAACAGTGATTTTATTTGGCGCCAGTAGCGCCATTGCACAATCCTACGTAAATCATTTAAATCAGCAAGCAACACAATTTAATATAATTTGTGTCAGCTCATCGAATATTGAGCATAATGATGACAAGGTAACCTATTTCCACAGCGACTACTCGGCGCAAAGCCTAAATGAGCTAACCCAGTCGTTAAAGTCACAACAAATTGAGCTTGCTCAGGTAATAATATTTAATGGTCAATTACACAACGACCAGCACATGCCGGAAAAAAAGCTCGAAGAAATTAACAGTGATTATTTTATGCAACTTTTGCACTCTAATACACTTGTCCCCCTGCTGTGCTTACAAAGTATAGTGCCGCTGCTTAATCATAAAACTCACTGCACAATTACTGCTTTGAGCGCTCGTGTAGGCAGTATTAACGACAATAAATTGGGTGGCTGGTATACCTATCGCGCATCTAAGTCTGCGCTGAACATGTTATTTAAAACAGCCGCCATTGAACTTGCTCGTCGCGCTAAAAATACCAAACTTGTTTTATTTCACCCGGGTACTACAGATACACAGCTCTCTAAGCCATTTCAAAAAAATGTGCCCGCAGATAAACTGTTTACCCCTGACTTTGTTGCTCAGCAATTATTTAAATTTACTTACGAAAACCCACAGCTAGAACTCAACGGCGAACCTGCCTACCTAGATTGGCAAGGAAACACCATAAAATGGTAAGGAACAAACACATGCATTTTTCGAAAGACCGCATAGCCGCACTTGAAAAACATACCCGTACACACTTTATCAACTCACTTTCAGGGTTTAAAAGTGCAAACTTAATTGGCACACAAGACTTACAAGGTAATACTAATCTAGCCATTGTCAGTTCAGTTATTCATTTAGGCGCACACCCACCGCTAGTAGGCATGATAATGCGCCCGCACAGCGTACCAAGGCATACATTCGAAAATATTATAGAAACAGGTATCTATACCATTAATCAAGTAAACAGTGATATATACCAGCAAGCACACCAAACCTCTGCACGTTACGCCAAAGACGAGTCTGAGTTTAATGCAACGGGTTTAAAAACAGAGTACTTAAACGACTTTAAAGCGCCTTTTGTTGCACAAAGCCGACTAAAATACGCAGTAAAATTTGTTGAGAACCAGCATTTAGCTGTTAATGGCACTGAGCTGGTTATTGGCGAAATAATGGATGTGTACGTAGATAAATCAGCACTTCAAAGTGATGGCTTTTTAGACTTACAAGCCATCGATACCGTTGCAGTAACCGGATTAGATAGCTACCACACGGCGAATAAGCTCAATCGTTTACCCTACGCGAAAAAATAGCCCAAGGTTATCAAGTCCTTGGGAATGAGGGACTTGATAACTCCCCCCATTTGTTTAATCCCTTGTTCACTAATCGCAATTAATTTGAATTGAACGCGTTTAGCCTACACACTATGCAAAATTTTGTAGGAGAAATATATGACCACAGTTGGTATTGGTACACACACACCCGAACAAGCACTTGATAGTTTAAGCAATATGACCCACTCAGTAACGCCAATTCAGGCCGATGAGTATTTAGTACGTATGGCCAAAGCGCAAGCTTATATGCAAGCTAATAATATTGATGCGATATATTTAAATGCAGGTACCAACTTAACGTATTTTACCGGTATGAAATGGTACGCCAGTGAACGACTAGTCGGCGCTATTTTACCCGCCACGGGTGAGGTGCAATACATTGCCCCCCACTTTGAAATTGGCTCTTTAAATGGCTTTAAAGTCATTGATGGCCCAATACACGGCTGGCAAGAACACGAGAACCCTTTTGAGCTATTCGTTAAAGTGCTGAAACAGCTTAATATTAGCGACACCGCTACCGTGGGCATTGATGAAAGCGCACAGTTTTTTATTTTTGATGGCATCAATAAAGCCAGTTCAGGATTAGAACTAGTTAACGCACAACCTGTAACCGCACATTGTAGAATGCATAAATCAGCCAATGAATTAGCATTAATGCAATGCGCCATGGATATGACTTTAGCGGTTCATCAGGCTACTGCGAGCATGCTTTATGAAGGAATTAGCACAGTAGAAGTCGAAGAATTTATAAAAAAAGCGCATCAAAAAGTAGGTGCCCCGGGAAATTACTTCTGTATTGTATTGTTTGGCCTTGCTACCTCATTCCCTCATGGTGTAAAAGATCCACAAATTTTGAAAAAAGGCGACATGGTCCTTATTGATACCGGATGTAAAGTGCACGATTACCTGTCTGATATTACGCGTACTTATGTATTTGGTGAAGCAACCAGCCGCCAACGCCTATTTTGGGATTTTGAAAAAGCGGCCCAGTTAGCAGCTTTCAATCAAGCCGCCCTTGGCGAAACCTGTGAATCGGTTGACGAAGCAGCTCGCAGCTACTTAGCAGCTCAAGGCTTAGGCCCTGAATACCAAACACCAGGTTGCCCACACCGCACAGGCCATGGTATTGGCTTAGACATTCATGAATGGCCATACTTAGTGGGCGGCGATAAAACCCCGCTTGCCACAGGCATGTGTTTTAGTAACGAGCCAATGCTGGTTATTCCAGATGAATTTGGTGTGAGATTAGAAGATCACTTCTATATGACAGATGACGGCCCGCGTTGGTTTACCCAGCCAAGCCACAGCATTGACGATCCATTTGGCTTAAACAGCTAACTTGAAAACATTCAATAAACGAGCAGCACTTTCGCTGCTCTTTTTATGTTCAATGATTGATAAACTAAACTTCATCCCAATATCCATTGTTATTAAAAAGCAATCCTTCAAGGATCCCTATGAAAAACTTAAAAATTGATATCGTCTCAGATGTAATGTGCCCGTGGTGTATTATTGGGTATAAAAACTTAGAAACCGCATTGGCAGAATTAAAAGACGAAATGAGTGCGGATATTACATGGCACCCTTTTGAGCTTAATCCAGATATGCCACTTGAAGGACAAGACTTAAACGAGCACTTGCAGCAAAAATACAGTTTAACTGAAGAAGAAAGCGCGCGAAATCGTCAAAACATGGCGGATGCGGGTGAACGAGCTGGGTTTACCTTTAATTTTGACGGTAAACGCATCATGATCAACAGCTTTGATCTACACCGCTTGCTAATGTGGGCGCGTGAAGAAGGCAAGCAAACTGAGTTGAAATTGGCGTTTTTTGAAGCACACTTCACCGATTTAAAATATTTAAATCAAGAAGATGCACTACTGGATGTGGTAGAAAGTGTGGGCCTTAACAAAGACACAGCCCGTGATATTTTACACTCAGATAAATACGTACAAGCGGTACGCCAAGAGCAAAATAACTTTAAACAAATGGGAATAACCTCAGTACCTACTTTCATTATAAATGATAAGTACGCGCTTACCGGTGGGCAACCGAGTGAATCGTTTATTCAAGCACTTAAGCAAATAAATGAAGAAGAAGCCAAGCAAGACACTTAAAAAATAAAAGTTTAAAACCAAAAAAGGCTGCACATCGCAGCCCTTATTTATCTCAGTCAGTATTTTTTAAGAAGCGTTTAAACAACGTGCATAATATTTAAGAATTTAATCTGACACTGAACTTTGAACGCCCTCTATAGATACCTAACAGTTAGATACTTCAAAATTAAATCTGCTTATGGTGCAAATTAAATAATGCTGCCTTTTAAGGGACTCGTTCTTTTTCTGGATATACTAAATTTTTTATCTGTATTTTTAGCATAATGATAGAAATTCAAGCTAGTCTGCGTGACATCTTCAATAAACCATCCAGGTATCTTAACTAGAGAATAGCCATGTTTAGAAAAGTGTATCTCAATTGATTTAATCACGGGCTTTTCAACAATCGTAATATGGTCTGCTTTAATTAAATCTATAACTTTTTCACCTTGAATCAATGTCTGCTCATTTAAATCGACAATAATCGGTTTATTTTTGAAAAAATCAACGAGAAAATAGGTAATAAATACCGGTACGAGAATAATTGATAATTGGCGCAGTGTTACAGCTCTAAAGTAGGTCTCTTGATGAGACCAAGTATCAGGTGTAGTAAACCATATTATGAAGATATAAACCGCTACCGCTAAAGTCCAGCGGTGTAGGCGAAAAAGCTTTTTAAGGTCAAAAGTCAATGTCATTCTTTTTAGCATTAATTTAATCTCACTTTCATTCGTATGCTATAAGCGTTCCCCACATGTGTAAGTGACTTAAATTTAAATATTTGGTCAATTTCACTATCGAGTTTAAAGTTTATAGTATTTTTTATGTTCTTTTCAGTAAAATACAAGTTAGTTCCAAGGCTATAGCTATTAATCTCATGATATGTCTGCAACCTATCTTCGTTCTCATATTCCAAATAAATAACTTTAAACAAATGGGTATTACTTCAGTGCCTACTTTCATTATAAACGATAAGTATGCTCTTACCGATGGGCAGACGAGTGAGTCATTTACTCAAGCACTTAAGCACTTAAGCAAATAAATGAAGAAGCCAAGCAAGATTAGCAAACAGTTTTACAGCGATAATAACCTTATCGCTGTTTCAGTTTAAACACTGTTCGCTGACTTAAACCAAGCCCGTCCTCAACATCATGGTAAAAATGCGTGTAGAGGGCATAAAGCTCACCTTTTTTTGCTAGCTTTGTTAAACCCTGCTGTAATAAGTCGATAATTGCTTTATTTTTTTCGTTTGCATAAAAGTAATAAAAATTATCGTACTGCAGCATAATATGTGGCTCAATAACAAAGTTATACTGAGGATGTTTACGTATTTCGGCTTTTATAGCAGTTACTGAACGCGGAAAATAATCGCCAAGTCCTTCATCTAACGCTTTTAACATGCTTTCATAACTCAAATCACCATTAACTGTTAAGCCATTGTTCTTTAATACATAATAATCAGACCAACTTTGCTTTTGTAAGGCTATGAACGGCTTTAGTTGTTCAAGGGTTTTTATATCAGAAAATTCTTTTAACCGGCTTTGTTTAACCATGAGCAAGCGCTTTGAATGCAGCCCATTATAAATAGGATAACTTGTGCGGATTAAATGTCTTTGCTCTGCAAGGGAGTTTGGCAAAGTTAACCAAGCTAAATTAACATCATCGTTACGTGTGAGCTCTTCTAAAATTCTTTTAGTATTCATTGGCTCAAGACTATAAGCAATATTGAGCTTTACATTAACCTTTGCAAAGCTCTTTTCTAATAATGTTAAAATATAGTGGTTTTTTGGTATGTCTTGGGTGCTTGGTTTGCCAAGCTTAAGGGCGATCGTTTGCTCAGTGCTACTGGCAAAAAATGACACTGCCATTAAAATTAAACTGCAGCATAAAATAATAAGCTTCATAGTTATTCCAAGTTGCTTTAGCAATGTAACAAACTAAACAAATGATAAGTATAGCGGCAACTTAAAATTGCGTTAGTTTATGTACGATAAAGCACCTTAATCACATGCCAACCAAATTTCGTTTTTACTAAATGCGGTTCTAAAATTGCACCACTAAAGGCCACCTTATCAAACTGTGGAACCATTTGGCCTCGTCTAAACTCACCTAAATCACCGCCTTTTTTACCCGATGGGCATGACGAATACTTTTTAGCTAAAGTTTGAAACTTTGCGCCTTTACCTAATTGCTTAATGATATCTTCTGCAATCTCTTTATGTTTTACTAAAATATGCAATGCGTGCGCTGTATTTGCCATGAAAAAGCCCTTAAAACCTATTTACTAGTAATTAAACGCCGCGATTTTAGCACAGCCTAAGTAATCCAGCACTTGCTAAAAATGTAGTTATAAGTAGTGATCTTCATCTTTTTGTTGAGGAATTCGACAGTGTTGGTATTTACCAAATAATGTATAACGGTTTTTAGCCACTTTGTTATAAAGCCAATCAGTCAGCTTTCGTGGTAATAACTTAAATACGCTAATCAACTTCCACGGATAGCCTAACTGACTGAACACTCGAAAAACGGCTTGGCTGCGGGTATATGGTTTTTGTGCTTCTATATAAACCATCGAAGTAAAATCGGTAGTGGAAAAACCAAATTGAGCAAGTAGCGATTGCCCTGCCGGCGATTGCACACTGCACAATTTAAATTTAATGCTCGGATTGTGAGCTATAACAAAATTGCACCATGCACTACACAGCTTACATTGCGCATCAAATAAAATAATTTTTTGATTTTGCATTACTGCTGCACTGGTTTTTTTTGTAATTTACGCTGTAGTGTCCGCCTATGCATATTTAGCTGCCTTGCGGTCATTGATACATTACCATTATTACTGTGTAAAACATGTTGAATATGCTCCCACTCTAGACGCTCGGGCGACATAACCCCTTCAGAAATTTCGGTTACTGTCGTACTTACCAGCTCTACCTTAAGTGCTTTTAATAAACTTGCCATATCAACTGGTTTGGTCAAATAGTCATTAGCGCCTAAGCGCATCGCCTCTACCGCCGTTGCTATACTTGCAAAGCCAGTCAGCAATACAATATGAGCATGTGTGAGTAAATGGCGCAGCGGTGCAATAAGCGCCAGCCCATTTTCATCTGCTAACTTCATATCTAATAAAATACAATCAGGTTGCTGCTGGCGAGCCCTAAGTAAAGCCTCTGTTTGGTTATGTGCAACCTCACAGTTAAAGCTGTGTTTTGTTAAGCGCCTGGCCAAAGTGGTAGCAAGGTTAATGTCATCTTCAATAATTAGCAGCTTCATAACGCCGGCTCGGTTATTAATAGTGGCATTTGTATCTTGGCCACCGCCCCACCATCGGGGTGATTATAAACAGTTAACGAACCATTTAAACGCTCAAACGTGACATTTGATAGCATAACCGCTATTCCCATGCCTTGCTCGCTGGGCATGAGCTGCCCGCCTAACTCCGCTAACTCTGAGGATAAAAAACCAGCGCCAAAATCCCGAATAATTAACGCAATACTTTGCGCATCTGGCTGTTGCCAACTCAACTCTAATTGCATTTGGCCTTTTTTTCCGTTAGCAAGCGCTGCATTTTGTAATAAGTTTAAAATAGCAGGTAGCAGCATGGCATCACTTTTTAATGTGGCTTTAGGCGCCTCATTAAGCCAGTTTATTTGTTGATTAGGGTATTGTAATAGCAACGTATCATGAATTTGATTTTGCAGCTGCTCTGCTTTTATAGGTGTTTGCGTGTTTTTATCTCGTAGCTGCATAGAGAGCTTTCTAAAATCATTAAGCTGAGTGCGGCATTGCAGCAAGGGTGATTGCATTTGCTGAATAATTTCATTGTTGGGATACTCTTCTACAAGCTCTTCAAACAATAATTGTAAATTAGCAATAGGCGTTGCTAATTGATGAGTAATTTGCGCCGCTGCGCCATCGAGAGTAACCAGTTGTTCACTACGCAACTGTTTCTCTCTAACTTTGGCAATAGTGCGCTCACGTTGTTGTAAAGCACGGTTCATTGCACCAATAACCAACGCAATCACGCAGGCACTGATAACAAAATTAACCCACATGCCAATAAAGTGGCCACTCATGTTCATTTGGTGCATGCTATGCTCTGGCATTTTAATCAGTAGCATGCTGTAGGCAGCGATAGCCAGCACAGCAATATAGGCAAGCCCACGAGCGCTCAATGTAATTGCCGCTATCATAATAGGTAACAATAATAACGACACAAATGCGTTAGTTGCACCGCCACTTAAAGACAACAAAATAGTTAAAAAAAGTACGTCAGCGGTCAGTTGCATCAGCATGCCAACTGGCTTTGCTTGGCTAACATTTCTATAAGCAAAGATACTTGCTAACTGAAAAACCGCCTCAAGCGTAATAACGGCTAGCAACGGCATGAGCGCAATTTGATGCTCTAATAAAAAATAAACGCTTAACACCGCAATAAGCTGCACAGCAATGGCGCCACTGCGCAGCATTAATAACCGGCTAATAGCAGGATCGGTTTTAATTAACACAATAAGATTCACCTGACTGAATATACATTGCTTTGTTATCCATTATAAATAATGCTTTTTAAGTAATGCTTTTTAAGTAATGCTTTTTAAGTAATGATTTCATAATATGCGCCCCATATTAGCTGCTCACTCAGCCGCACTCAAGCATATATGGTCAACAAAGTATTCGTATTCTATTAAGCTTAGAAAGCCTATGAGCTATCGTGTAAAACACGCAAAATCATTAAAAGCATTTAATTAACACAATAAAAACAAGCCACTTACCTTTAAACAAAAATGCAGCAAATAGTCCGTAAAATAGCAGTAATTACTAAGCAAACCATGCTTTAAACTAGTGTTAACAGCTAATTTTTGATATAACGTCCTCATTAGACGAACACGTCATACCACTTTTAAGAGAACACACTATGCCTTACGCACATATCACTGGTTGGGGTAAATGCATTCCACCAGCAAGCATCAGCAACGACGAAATAAGTGAAATTGTAGATACAACCGATGAGTGGATCACCACACGCACAGGTATCAAGGCACGAAGAGTTAGCCATGTAAGTACTGCTGAACTTGCTAGTGTGGCTGCAAAACATGCCATTGCTTGTGCTGGCGTAGATGCAAAAGATATCGATTTAGTTATTTTAGCAACGTGCACCCCCTCAACAGTAGTCGCAAACACCGCCTCATTAGTACAAAAAAATATTGGTGCCACAGGCGCTGCAGCCATGGACACCAACGCGGCATGTTCTGGTTTCTTATATGCTTTACAAGCTGCGACAGCGCAAATTCAAGCTGGCATGATCAAAAAAGCTGTCGTTATCGCGGCTGAGCGCATGACGTGGTATGTAAACTGGGCACGACGCGACAGCGCAGTATTATTTGGTGATGGTGCCGGTGCCGTTGTGCTTGAAGCAGCAGAAACTCCTGCAGGCTTATTAGGGACTAAAACCGGTTGTGACAGCGAAGATCGTGATATTTTACACATTACTAATTTTGGCAGTGATTTAAATAAATATGAGCCAATTGGTCCATCAGACCTTTTATTTGAAGGCCGTGAAATATTTAAACGTGCCGTTAAAGGCATGAGTGAAGCCTGTGACGACGTGCTTGAACAAGCCAATCTTAAGTTAGACGATATCGATGTACTAGTTCCGCATCAAGCCAATCTACGCATTATTCAAGCTATTCAAAATCGCTTAAAAGTGGATGACGAAAAAGTAATGGTCAATATTGGTGAATATGGCAACACCTCTGCTGCCACCATTGCAATTGCATTGTGTGAAGCCGTTGAGCAAGGCTTAATTAAACCGCATGCAAACATTATGTCGGCGGCATTTGGGGCTGGCCTTACTTGGGCGGCAAGCTATATAAAATGGGGCGAGCGAGTAACGCCTATTGCTGTTAGTGATGCTGAGCTTCCACCGTGTGATAAAACGGGTTTAGAGCTTGTTGCACCGGCTGTAAAAGCGTGTAAAGACGCAGAGCCTAGCTAAAAGCTAATATATAAACATGCACATGTATTGATAAACAGCGCACTGCTTTTAGTGCGCTTTTTGCTTTTTAAGGAAAATATATGCAACTACTAGGCATTCATCATGTAGCCATCATTTGTAGCAACTACCCACGCTCTAAACATTTTTATAGTGAAATATTAAAACTCACGATTATTAATGAGCATTATCGTGCACAGCGTCAGTCTTACAAACTCGATTTAGCTTTACCTGATGGTAGTCAGTTAGAATTATTTTCGTTTAATGATGCGCCAAGTAGACCAAGCTACCCCGAAGCACAAGGACTTAGACATTTAGCATTTAAAGTTGGGTGTATTAATACTGCTAAACATTATTTAGAGTCACACAATGTCATCGTCGAAAATATTAGAGAAGATGAAATAACCGGCAAAAAATTCACCTTTTTTGCCGATCCAGATGGCTTACCCCTTGAGTTATATGCACTTTAACATCAAATAACTCAAGGTAAACCTTAATCCAAGTTCAGGTTAGTTAAATCGATTTTGTAGGTAAGTAAATACTGCACGAATACCCAGTGCTTCACCACCAGCTGGACGCCCGGGTAATGCACGTAAATTCCATGCCATTACGTCAAAGTGAACCCATGGTGTATTTGGCTCTATAAACTCTTTCAAATAAAGCGCAGCGGTTATTGCGCCACCAAATGGCGTACTTGCACAGTTAGCCATATCAGCCACATCGCTTTTCAAAAATGGTTTGTATTGTTCGAATAACGGCAATTGCCAAACAGGGTCGTTAACTTGCATTCCCGAGTCCATAATGGCATTTGCTACAGCGCGATCCGTTGAGAAAAACCCCGGTAACTCCGTACCTAACGCAATACGGCACGCACCAGTTAGTGTAGCAAAATCAATGATTAATTCAGGATCATCGTTTTGTGCTTCGCTTAGTGCATCACACAGCACTAGTCGCCCTTCTGCATCGGTATTGTCTATTTCGACCATAATACCTTTACGGGTTTTTACTACATCGCCAGGGCGAAATGCATTACGCGAAACAGCATTTTCAACCGCAGGCACTAAAACACGAAGGCGTATTGGTAAGTTAGCGGCCATAATTAGCTGAGCCAGGGCAATAACATGCGCGGCCCCACCCATGTCTTTTTTCATGTTGCGCATGCCTGAACTAGGTTTTAAATCCAGTCCACCGGAATCAAAACACACGCCTTTACCGACTAACGTAATTTGTGGCGCATCGACTGCCCCCCATTTCAAGTCAAGTAATCGTGGTTTATTTTCACTCGCGCGCCCTACCATGTGAATAGTTGGGTAATTTTGCTCTAATAACTCATCACCTATCCACTGCGAAAATTCACCGTCGAATGTATCTGCTAGGTCACTCATTACCTGCGATAAATGCTGCGGCATCATATCAGCAGCTGGGGTATTAACTAAATCGCGTGCTAAATTAATGGCGTCCGCTTGTTGTTTTACTTGTTCATATAATGTTTTATCAGCAATGCCAAGCTGAGCTTTTGCTGTGGCTTTTTGCTTGTACTCACTAAACTCATAACCACCTAACACAAAGCCTAAAGCAAGTTGAGCAACTAAAGACTCATCACCTTGAATTTGATAACAACCCGCAGGTAATTTACTGGCAAGCTCGCCAGCAGCCCAAAAATCATCAGTGCTTTGCATTACACAAAATACCTGACTTAGTTCACCCGTTTCTGGGTTTGGTACTAGTGCGAGTCCTGATTTTTCAAAATCTGTGTTTGCTAGCCAGCGCTGTACAAAACTCGGTTGCTGCGTAAGCCAATCGGTTAGTTCGTTTTTAACGATAAAAGATAGAGGAATTCCTGAAGAGGTATGACGAAGTAAAGCACTCATTAAATGACTCACATAATAGAAAATGATGCCTTAGCATAACAATAAGCACTATTAAAAGGTATAGCTAATTATGTTCTGCTAGCTTACTTCTTCTTTGAGGGCGTTGAGTCTTGCTCTTGGTTTTGTTGAGCAATTTCTTTATCAATTTCTTTAATCGGCTTATTCATACTAAAAGAACTCGGTAATACATCAACACCTACTAACTGCCCTAGTTTAACAACCAGTGGAATAGTTAATGGTGCAAACGGTAATAACGCAAAAACGCCTAGCCCTAGTCCTTTTAATATATCAACAAACTGCTCGTTGGCGCGTTTTAGTTCTGCTTTATTTGTTTGCCCTTGGGTATAACGCCTGTAAATTATTAGCATTTCTTTGGTTTCTTGCCTTTCTTGGGCAAGCGCAATTTTAAGCGCGACCATAGCACGACGAAAGCGTAGTTGTTGCCGCTTTTTACTTATTTTAGCAACCCGCCAGGGTGCACGATGGATAACTTTATATAATCGCATAGCCTGTATTCTCACACAGCGCTTTCAGTTCACAAAGAATAATTTACACGCTTTATTCAATCATTTATTCTTAAAGTTCATTTTCCTCAGTTTTAATTAAAAACATGCAAAAAAACATACCCAACACTAAACCCGAAAGGCCAAAATCTGATGAGTGCTGCGGCGGCGGTAGTTGCTGTCCATGTGTATGGGATGAGTACAAAGAAAAACTTGCACAGTGGAAAAAACATCATGGTGAAAATATCAATAGCAGGTCAGTTTAATTCAATAATAGAAAGTAGCTAAAATAGCTTATTTAATTAATAACTATGTATCAATGCCTGCTTTTACCCCTTTTCCCTGCCCTACTTATGATTAACTCTGCGTTATTTTTAGATAAATCATTTGTTTCAACTTGTTAAATAGTGGTTAATTACCCATTGCCCTCTTTAGTTTTTTTATCTATAGTCTATTTCGAGGACTCACAGGAGGTGCGCTTAGTTTATTAAGCTTTTAGGAGTGAGTTAGCAATATCTGCTCCCCATTGAATGTGAACCGTCCACAATAAAGTCATTAAATAGACTATACAAATCAATTCTAACTGGGGATATTTAGAATGAAATTAAAAAGCAATGCGCTTCAACAGGCCATCAAATTTGCTCTAGCAACAACAGCCGCAGGCTTATTTGTTTCTGGTTCAGCAATTGCTCAAGAAGAGCAAACCGAAGTTAAAGTTAACAAAAATGTAGAAAAAATTGCCGTAGTAGGTACGCGCTCTGCGCCTCGTTCTATTGGTGACTCTCCTGTACCTATCGATATTATTGGTGGTGAAGAGCTAAGTAAATCAGGTAACACTGATATGCTAGAGCTATTAAAAGGGGCTATTCCTTCTTTAAACGTACACTCAATGCCAATCAGTGATGCTGCTTCATTAGTGCGCCCTGCAAACTTACGCGGACTACCTTCAGATAGCACACTAATTTTACTTAACGGTAAACGTCGTCACCGTGCTTCAGTTATCGCCTTTTTAGGTGGTGGTATTAACGATGGTGCGCAAGGTGCTGATATTTCAGTAATTCCAAGTATTGCACTGAAACAAGTAGAAGTACTTCGTGATGGTGCCGCTGCACAATATGGTTCTGATGCGATTGCTGGGGTTTTAAACTTCCAACTTAAAGATGCCTCGGAAGGCGGATCTTTCGAAGTTCGCAAAGGCGAATATTATGAGGGCGACGGTGATACAACTCAAATTTCAGGTAATGTGGGCTTACCATTTACCGATAGCGGTTTTGCTAATTTAAGCTTTCAGTACAAAACAGCCGACGCAACCAGCCGCTCAGTACAAAGAGCGGATGCTACCGCACTTGATGCCGCTGGCGTACCAAACATTGCCCCGATCACCCAAGTATGGGGTGCACCTGAGGTAGATGACGACATCTCTATCTTTGGTAATGTTGGTTTAGAACTTACTAACGACTCACAATTTTACATGTTTGGTAACTACTCAGAGCGTGATGTACGCGGTGGTTTTTATTACCGTAACCCACATACTCGCCCTGGTGCATACTCAAATGATGGTGGCGAAACACTGCTTGTTGGTGATTTAACCGGTGATATGAGCGGTAACTGTCCAACCATTATGATTGATGACAACGTTCTTGATAACCCTGACTACATTAATGGTGTAGCAAATAACCCTGATTGTTTCGCATTTAACGAAATGCTTCCGGGCGGTTTTACACCAAACTTTGGTGGTAATATTACAGATACGTCACTTACTATCGGTACTAAAGGTGAGTTTACTGGCGGCTTTTTAGAAGGCGCTTATTATGATCTAAGTGGTACGGTAGGGTATAACGAATCTCGCTACTTTATATACGACACAATCAATGCTTCACTGGGTCCAGATAGCCCGCGTGATTTTAGCCCAGGTAAATATGAACAATTAGAGAAAAACTTTAATTTTGATATTTCAAAAGGGTTTGACTTTGATTTAGCTTACGATGTAAACATTGCCGGTGGTTTAGAATGGCATGAAGAAACCTTTACCGTAGTGGCAGGTGATGAGGCTTCGTTTATTGCAGGTCCATTAACTGATCAAGGTTTTGGTATAGGTTCTAACGGTTTCCCTGGATTTAAACCATCAGATGCAGGCGAATATGACCGTCGTAACTATGCAGCTTATATTGATATTGAAGCGCCATTTACTGAAGAGTTCCTAATGGGCTTAGCGCTTCGCTACGAAGATTACGATACCTTTGGTTCAACCACTAACTATAAGTTAATGGGTCAATACCACTTGACTGAAGATCTAAATATTCGTGGCTCTATCAGCACTGGTTTCCGTGCGCCTACCGTTGGCCAAGCGAATGTTAGTAACGTACAAACTAACTTAAGCAGTGGTGTACTAGTAGATTCGGCTTTGTTACCACCTACAAACCCAATTGCTATTCAACTAGGTGGTACTGAACTTGAGCCTGAAGAATCACAAAGCTACACCTTTGGTGCGGTGTATACTATTGGCGATTTATTCTTAACGGTTGATTACTACAACATCCAAGTAGATGACCGTATTAGCCAATCAGATAAAATTGAACTTAGCCAAGCAGATAAAGACACGCTTGAAGCTGCGGGCGTACCTAACGTACAAAACCTTGCGCAAGTTAGTTTCTTTACTAATGACTTTGATACCACTACACAAGGTGTTGATTTAGTTGCTAACTACTCAGCTGAATTGTTCAGTGGTAGCTCTACATTTAGCTTAGCGTACAACTGGAATGAAACAGAAGTAACCCGCTCAAGTGATATAACTGGTGCATTTAAAGTAAGCCGTCTTGAAAATGACTTACCTAATCACCGTGCAACACTGAGCTGGGCACAACAATGGGAAAGCTTTTCAGCATTTTCTCGCCTTAACTACTTTGGCGAATACCAAGGCGTTCATGTAGATTATGATGAAACAGCTAAAATGGCTGACGCAGCTATGACGTTAGATGTTGAAGTCACTTACTTCATGAATGACTCAATTAGCTTCTCATTGGGTGCACAAAACTTACTGGATCAGGAAGCAGAAAAACTTGATTTCACAGTGGCACCAAATAACAACTGGGGTGGTAAGTACTACGAAACATCTCCATACGGAATTAATGGTGGCTTTTACTACGCTAAAGCAACCTATACTTTCTAACATGTGTTAATGATAATCAAAGGCGAAATGTGTAATGCATTTCGCCTTTTTATTGCCCTTTATAAACCTATTTAAAATGACTTTTACACTCGCATTTTTTGTCACTTTGGGGTTATAGTAAATAAAAAGAATATTAGTTGTATTATGCTACTAAAGAAAGCGGACCAGTTATTATCACAAAACAAGCTCAGAGAAGCTGAGTTTCATTACAAAATGCTATTACAAGCAGAGCCTGATAATGGTGACGCCCTGTTTGGCTTAGGTAAAGTAGCACTGCGTTTAGAACAATTTGATGCCGCTGTTTATATACTACAACGAGCGTGTCAGCATCTCCCTTATGTATTAGAACCTTTGTATGCACTAAGTGATGCATTTAATGCGGTCAACTCTCCTGAAGATGCGCAAAAAGTACTCGAATACGCAACAAGTATTGCCGCAGACAACCCAGACACTCATTATTATTTAGCCCAGCACTATTTAACCTTTGGCGAGCTTGATAAAGCGCAGGCCACGTTTGAGGAAGCATTAAAGCTTGGAGTAGCACCAGTTACGGCTTATGTTTTATTTGAATTGGTACAATTAGGCCGCTTTAATAAAGCAAATAATTACATCGATCAGTTACACCACTTTTTAACGCAAACAAATAACCTACGCTTAAAAATGGTCTGCTACTATGCTTTAGCTAAAAGTTACGACAAGTTAGACGATACTGATCAAGCATTTAACTATTTTGTGATTGCCAATCAGCAACAACACAAACTCAGTGAATTTAATACTGAAGATTTAATTGGGTTTTATGATCAACTTATTGAATATAACAATGAAAGTGTGCTCAATTTAGCAAACCTAAATAAGCAGTATCCTGTTACGCCCGTGTTTATTATTGGTATGCCACGAAGCGGCTCAACCTTACTGGAGCAGATGTTAGCAGGACACAGTCAATGGGCAACGCTTGGAGAAGACACCAGTATTAGTAAAAAGGTAGTCGCTTTTTTAGAACATAAAACAGGGTTACGCTACCCTCAATGCTTAACTAAGCTAACAACGCCTTTAATTAACCAAGCCAGAGCTATATATTTAGATACCTTAAGTTCTTCTGGGAGCAATTGCGCATTTGTGATCAATAAACTGCCTAGCAATTACCAAAACTTAGGGTTAATTTATATTCTATTCCCAGACGCTAAGTTTATTAACCTGACCCGCAACTTTAACGCAACCGCATTTTCAGTGTTTACTAATTACTTTGCTGAAAACGAACCCTATTTTTGTGATTTGAATGAATTTACTTTGTACCATCAGCTTTATGAAAAACTGATGAGCTATTGGCAGCAATTTAACCGCTTAGCTATTTATAATTTAAGTTATGAGCAGTTAATTGAAAATCCTAAAGATCAATTAACCGCACTATTAAGTTTTACTGGCTGTGAATTTGAACAGACTTGTTTAGACTTTTACAGAAATAAAAGCGCCGTTACAACGCTCAGTAAACATGCGATTAGGCAGCCTGTAAATAACAAAAGCCTTGATAAATGGCAGCGTTATGAAGCCCCTTTACTTAGTTTGCTCTCGTTGCCTCAAACCAATTAAGCACATCCATAAACTGTTCTTGGCGTGCCTGTGGATGGGTAAGCATATTAATATGGTCGTAATCTACTTTGTGCCCAAAGCGGCGGCCATATATTTGCATTTTTTGCACCCCAGTACCTGACTCATCAATAAACTTTTGAATATCGATAGGCTGTGCCAATGCTTTATCTTTTACTGCCGCAATATGTAACGTCGGAGGAAGCGTGAGATTTGCTAATGTTTTAGCGTAATCAAAGCCATCATCACTGTCTATCCACGGATTTTTCTTAGCCCACTGCATACTTTGATAGTGCGACTTTTGAGTTTCATCATCACTGCCCCACTTTAAGCGTTTTGCTGGTAAATAACCGTGTTTTTTCGCTAATATTGGCGCCATAAAATACCAAATTAAATTGGCCTGAAATAACTTTTTAGGGTGGTTATTAAATAGCGAACGCTTTGAACCAAAATAGGCACACGCTTTTATATCGTTAATCAGCTCAGGGAAGCGAGCAAACACGCTATTAAGCAACACCCCACCCCAAGAATGAGCAACTAAAAAGTCAGGTTTTTTACTCTCTAACTGTTCAATTTTCTCAATAAATGCCGGAATATCTTCAACAATCGCCTCAGTTTGTCCATACCGTGCTTGCTTACAAATAGCAGGTTTACTTTCACCACGCCCGCGTAAATCAGCGACATAACAACAATACCCGTGTTCAGCTAAAAAAGGCGCTAACCCTTTATTGCTATGAGTGTAAAATATTTTGCCATTTTCTACCGCACCATGAATTAATAACACCACAGGACCACTTGGCTTCTGGTTGGCGATACGGCGTAAATGCAGTGTTTGATGGTCATCTAATTTAATAAAAACAGACTCTTGAGTAACTGCCAAAGCGAATTCCTTATAATTGCTAACAACTCATCCTACCAGTAATGCCTGGTAAGCCAAAGGGAAAATTATGCACTTTTTTTGTCTGTATTTGTTACTATTGGCTTTTATTCCTGTTGTTAAAAAAGCCTCATGAAAGCAAAATCAGCTCGTTCTAAATTACATCCGCGCAATCAACACAAAAATGGTTACGATTTTAATTTGCTTACCTCGCAAACCCCTTCGTTAACTGCTTTTTTAATTACGACGCCAGCAGGCAATCAAAGTATTGATTTTAGTAATAACTTAGCTGTAAAAACCTTGAATCAGGCGCTATTAAAAAGTCATTACAACATTAACTTTTGGGACATACCTGAGCACAACTTATGCCCACCTATTCCAGGAAGAGTTGACTATATTCATTACTTAGCTGACTTACTCAGCGAAGATAATCAGCAGGTTATTCCCACTGGCCGACAAATTAAAGTGCTTGATATAGGCACTGGCGCTAACTTAGTTTACCCGCTAACGGGCAATAGCGAATACCAATGGCACTTTACTGGCAGCGACATCGATTTAGCAGCAATAAAAATAGCCAAGCAGCTCGCTCAGTTTAATGATTTAAAAATAACGCTTAAACAACAAAAAAATCCCGAGCATATTTTTAAAGGGGTGGTTAATGCGAAAGATTTATATCACCTAACGATGTGTAACCCGCCATTTCATGCCAGCGCAGAAGAAGCCAATAAAGGCAGTGAGCGTAAATGGAAAAACTTAGGTAAAGCCCCCAGTAACGCCCTCAACTTTGGTGGCCAAAGTAATGAGTTATGGTGTGAAGGCGGCGAGCTGACCTTTATTTCTAACATGATCAAAGAAAGCGCTCAGTTCAGTGAGCAAGTGATCTGGTTCACCTCGTTGGTTTCTAAAAAAGAGACCCTTGCTGCTTTACAAACACAGCTAAAACAGCTCCCTATTTGCGACTATAAAATCGTTGAAATGGCACAAGGGCAAAAAGTCAGTCGCTTTATTGCGTGGAGTTATTTTGATAAAACGACCCGTGAACAAATTTGTGAAGAATTCATATAACAACCATAAGGACTACTCATGATAGATTTTCGCTCAGACACAGTGACCAAGCCTTGCAATAAAATGCGAGATATTATGTATCATGCCCCGGTTGGCGATGATGTATACGGTGATGATGAAAGCGTTAACCAATTGGAAGCCTATGCTAGATTGCGTTTTAATGTGGCCGATGCATTATTTTGTAGCTCCGGCACGCAAGCAAACTTATTGGCATTAATGGCGCATTGTGAGCGAGGTGATGAGTATATTTGTGGGCAAAGTGCTCATAACTACAAGTTTGAAGGCGGTGGCGCTGCCGTTTTAGGCTCTATTCAACCACAACCTATTGAAAATGAAGCCGATGGTAGCCTATGTTTTACTAAAATTGCTGCTGCAATAAAACCCGATGATAGCCACTTTGCGAAAACGCGATTACTGAGCCTTGAAAACACCATAGGTGGCAAAGTACTGGGTATTGATTATTTAATTAAAGCACGTGAATTTGTTCATCAACATAACTTAGCACTGCATTTAGATGGCGCGCGAGCATTTAATGCCGCAGCCGAGCTTAACCTTGATATTAAAGAAATCACCAAACATTTTGATTCAGTCTCTATTTGTTTATCGAAAGGCTTAGGTGCGCCAGTTGGCTCATTATTATTAGGTTCTAAGCAGTTAATCGCTAAAGCAAGACGCTGGCGTAAAGTGCTTGGCGGCGGTATGCGCCAAGCGGGTATGTTAGCTGCTGCGGGGCAATATGCGTTAGAAAATAACACTCAACGTTTAGTCGATGATCACGCTAATGCGCGTTATTTAGCACAGCAGTTAAGTGAAATTTCAGGCTTTGAAGTAAATATGAGTAATACCACAAATATGGTTTACGCTACGTTTGATAACAGCATAAACATCACAAAGCTAGCAGCCGATTTAAAAGCACATGACATTGTGTTTAGCCCAAGTAAGCAACTTAGGCTCGTAACCCATTTAGGTATTACCCAAGCGGATATAGATACCTTTATTAAAGTCTTAACGGCCCATATTTAACGCCGCTTTGTAATGCTTGCGGCACACCGATTCATAACGGTCGTTGCCGCCAATTTCAACTTGATTACCATCGGCAATAGCCTCGCCATTTTCATCGGTACGTAATACGTGATTTGCTTTGCGCCCACAATGACACACCGTTTTAAGCTCAATTAGCTTATCAGCCCAAGCAAGTAAATACTGTGACCCTATAAACAGCTCCCCTCTAAAGTCGTTGCGCAATCCGTAACACAATACGGGTATTCCTAACTCATCAACCACATCGGTTAACTGCATAACTTGGTCTTTTGATAAAAACTGACATTCATCTACCAGCACACAATGGCGTTTTTTATCTGCATTAAGAGCTTGAATAAGCGCAAAAACATCTATATCTGCATCATAAATATGCGCATCTGCTTGCAAGCCAATACGTGAGGATACTTTACCTACTCCGGCTCTATCATCGATAGCCGCCGTGAGGATCACCGGCTCCATACCACGTTCTTTATAATTGAATGCAGATTGTAGTAAGGTGGTTGATTTACCTGCATTCATTGCAGAGTAGTAAAAGTATAATTGCGCCATTGTCGTGCCTTCAAATAAAAAGTGCGCTTATGCTACCTTAAAGTGCTCAGAATACAAATTTGGATACGTTATTTAGCTATTTATTTTGCTTCATGCTCTAGTAACCATTGCTTGCGCTCTAAACCACCTGCATAACCAGTTAGTTTTTTATTTGCACCAATAATACGATGACACGGCACAATAATACTGATTGGGTTTTTACCATTTGCAGCCCCTACCGCTCTCACAGCTTTAGGGTTGTTTAACTGCTCGGCAATATCTTTATAAGTCGCCACTTTTCCATAGAGTACGCTACACAATGCCTGCCATACGCTTTGCTGAAATGGCGTGCCGCCAGTATCAAGCTCTAAATCAAACTCAGTACGCGTATGAGCAAAGTACTCATTAAGCTGCGCCACACAAGATAAAACATGCGAATTATTTATCTCGTTTAAAGGCGTACTGATATAACTGGCCGGTGGATAAAACCCCACATAACTAATACCTTTTTCAGTTGCCTGAATAATAATGTCATCAATCGGGCTGGGTAAACTGGTTTGCACTATCATAATTGCTGCCAAAGTTGAAAAGTTAAGTAAGATCGAAATGGTGCACAGTTCGCAGATTCAAAAGAGCTTGCTGCCGCTTGTGCCTTTTTAACGCCTAAATCGCCATCGAGTAAAATATCGGGCTGGCTTTGGCCGCGTAACTTTGCATAATTAACCGTCCATGGGCCAATCCCTTTTAAACTAAGCCATTGGTCTAAATCATCACAATCGGGATTCACGGCACAAAATTCAGCGAGGTTATGCAGTGCATTTTTACGCGCCTGTGGCATTTTAAAGAATGCAAAATCACTGTGTGCTAACACTTCAGGCTCAGGAAAATAGACCTGTTGGTGTTGCTTTTCACCAAGCTGTGTTACTAAATTAGTCACTAGGTTGTGCGCCGCTGCTACACTGACTTGTTGCCCAAGTACAGCCCTAACTCCCGCCTCAAAACTTGACCAAATACCCGGTAACCTTAAGCCTTTAGTAAGTGGAAATGCATTATTAATGTGTTCGCTTAAATGCGCCTCAATTAAATAAGTATCTGCATCTAAATCAAGTATACGGCGAATGTTGTTAATAACTGGATGTAAATATTGCGTATTATCTATATCAATTTGCACCCGAAAATGATGTTTATCTGCAACAAACTCAGCATCAAAACGCCCTCTACACGATTTATAAGTAAAAGTACGCCCATAACTGGTTGGCGTTAACCACTCTATTGGCTGAATTAATCGTTTTGCTAAAAACCCATGCAATGCCTGCCAGTTATACGGCGGACGAAAAGGCAAAATTAAGGTGAGCCCAATATCAGCTGGGTGCTTGGCGGTTCTGAGCGCTGAGGGCGCAATATTAAGTTGTTTTAAAAAAGCATCATTAAAACGCCTAACACTTTTAAAGCCTGAGGCAAACGCTATCTCGGTAAGCGGTAAGCTAGTTTCTTGAATCAATTTTTTTGCAAAATGACATTGGTTAAACAATCGATATTGCGTGATAGAAATGCCAAAATATTGAGAAAATAATCGCCTTAAATAACGGCTGCTTATTCCTAAACGCGTGGCGAGCTTTTCGCAGTCGTGCTGATTATCCTGATCAATTAATTGCTTGGCTCGTAGAGCCGTTGTTTTTGTTCCCTGCCAAGCCGCACTTCCTGGTGCACTATCGGGCCGACAACGAATACAAGGCCTGAAACCAGCTTGCGCGGCAGAGTGCGCAAACTGATAGTAGACTACATTTTTTTCGTGAGCTGTGGGCGCAGGGCAAATTGGCCTGCAATAAATACCGGTACTTTTAACGGCTACATAAAAAAGCCCATCGAAACGCGCATCACGACTTTGACGTGCTTTTTGCCAGTGCTGATCACCCATAAAATGCTCTTGTAAATTAGGTAGCGCTTAGCTTAGCAAAAACTAAGCGTATTACTGGTCATATTCGGCACTAGGGTCTGTTAACCTTTGCTGATTAAAATTTGTTCAAACTAGAGGCAGTTTAATCGCGGCGCGAGGTTTGTAACCTAGTGGGCTAAGTAAAAACCGAGCAACAAAGAGTAAATCGCCCCTAGGCAGAACCCGAAGGGCAGCGCCTGTTTGGCATTGATGCTGCGTTATCGCCTATTTATGGGGAATAACCACACCACTTAGGCTCTGCCTTGCCTAAATACCAAACAGACTGCTGTAAATTTAACCTTAAAAGGTCAACAGACCCTAATCTTTGTTTGCAAAATCAATTAATGCCTGACCCGTTAAACGATATATAATCCATTCATTTTGTGGCTCAGCGCCCATACTATTATAAAAATCAATCGCGGGTTTATTCCAATCAAGTACCACCCATTCAAAGCGACCACAGTCTTTATTGATTGCTCTGTTTGCCAGTTCTTTCATAATGGCTTTACCAGCGCCATTTCCGCGGCTATCTGGGCTCACGTATAAATCTTCTAGATAAAGACCATTTTTACCTAACCAAGTCGAGTAGTTGTGAAAATATACTGCAAAGCCTATTGGCTCATCATCTTGTAAACATATTAAACTGTGCGCCGTTGCGCCTTCACAAAACAGGGTGTTTAAAATGGCTTGCTCATCGGTTTTAACTGCATCAGGTTCTTTTTCGTAAATAGCAAGCTCATTGATAAAGTGTAGAATTGTTTTTGCATCACTTGGCTTTGCATCGCGAATTTCTATTGCTGTGTTCATTGTTATTGACCCTTAAAAAACTACTTTTATGCCTGGTAAGCATCTAATTTAATATAAAAAGTGCTTAACTAATTATGATAATTTAAGCCATTAATACATTTATTTATACCCTAGCATATCGTTTTATATTCAATAAGTAACGTTCATGAGCTTATTTCAATTTATTCATTAGGGCATTAAAAAAACAAATTAAAACAACGCTTTTATATATGGCAAAAAGTTGTCATTATGAGTACACAGTAAAGCAATGAGGAAGTTTAACTAAAATGGGTCATGGTCATTCACACAGTCACGTTGATGATAACCAAAGTGATAAACAGCTCACTCTTGCCGTATTTATAAATGTTTTACTGACTGCAGTGCAAGTTGTTGGCGGCGTATTTTCCGGCAGTCTTTCATTAATTGCCGATGCATTACATAACCTAAGTGATGCGGCCTCAATTTTTATTGCCCTCGTTGCTCGAAAAATTGGCAATAAGCAAGCTGATACAACCCACCATTTTGGCTACAAACGTGCAGAAATTCTAGCAACTCTTTTTAATAGCACCACGTTAATAGTCATCGGTGGTTATTTAATTTTTGAGGCCATAAGTAGTTATTTAAACCCTCAACCTATCAATGGCTGGATCATTGTGTGGGTTGCTGCAGTAGCGCTATTCATTGATTTAGTCACTGCATTATTAACCTTTAAAGCCGGCGCTAAAAACAACATGAATATAAAGGCGGCGTTTATTCATAATGTGTCTGATGCCATGGCCTCTATTGTGGTTATTATTGCCGGTACTTTAATTATTTTATACCAGTGGTATGTAGTTGATTTAATAGCGACGATATTGATATCACTGTATGTTATTTATCACGGCGTATTATTACTTAAAGCCAGCTGCAGCATTTTAATGCAGGCAGCCCCCATTGGTTTTGACCAGCAACTTATCAGTAAAAAGTTACTGCAACAGTTTGCCATTACTCAAATAAAATCAATAAAAGCATGGCAACTCGACGATAACACCACACACTGTGAAATTGTGATGCAAACAGATACCCTTATTGAGCTTAACGCCATTAAACATTATTTACATGATGAATTTGCAATTGAGCACTGTGTAATCGAGTGTTACTAATCACTGTTTTCAATAACCAAAATGATTACATTAAAGCTCTAAGTAGGTTTACTTATATTAGATAGACTTCTCAGCGGTTTTTATTTAAACCGCTACAAAAATACGATAGATAAGTATTATCACAAATTAATTAAATTAAAGAGTACTGATAGTTGCTGCTGCAAGAGGCAGCATTAAGTTTTCAGCTTTATCTGCTTTTTTCACGGATATTTGTGTAAACAATAAATGTCCACTTCCCTGCTCCTTAGCCTTTCTTACTTCATTAATTACAGAGCCGTGAGCTGGGTGCAAAGACATCACCCCGCTACAATAGCAATAATTAGATTACGAGAGTGGCTACAAAATAAATTGAGTGAAAAAACTCAGTTGTGTAAATATTTCAGTTTTACTGTATTCATCCCAGAATTCGAAGTAATAAAGCGTAAAAGAACAACCTCAACACTTAGAATAGCTGCAATACTTTACTTAATAACCTTAGTAAGTATGCCTTTTTATGTTATAAAAAATGTAACTTGCTGATCTAAAATACAAATAACAACTTGTCCATTTGTCAGCCAGCAATGCAAACTTAAACAAGAATCAAACTCAATATTAACCATATGATTTATAAGTAAATTACTTGCAATTCTGTGCCTATATACTAGACTAGCCACAATTAGAATTTTTAGGATAAGCGCTATGAAAGGTAATCAAAAAGTAATCGACGCCTTCAATACATTGTTAGCTAACGAATTAGCTGCTATTGACCAGTATTTTATTCATTCTCGTATGTACGATGATTGGGGCTTAAACAAACTTTATGAGCGTCTTAACCATGAAATGGAAGAAGAAAAAGACCACGCTGACTGGCTAATCAAGCGTATTCTTTTTTTAGAAGGCGTACCAAACATGACCAAACGTCGTGATCTGTTAATTGGTGACGATGTAAAAAGCATGATGCAAAACGACTTAACCTTAGAACTTGAAGTGGTTGAGTGTGTTAAAGAAGTTATTGCCATCTGTGAACAACAGCAAGATTATCAATCACGTGAAATTCTAGAAAAGCTATTATTTGATACCGAAGAAGATCACGTCTACTGGTTAGAGCAACAATTGGGTCTGATTGACAAAATTGGCACTCAAAACTATCACCAAGCTCAAATGGGCGAATAAGGACTTATATTATGAAAGGCGATAAAGACGTTATTGCAGCACTAAATAAAGTACTTGCTAATGAGCTTGTGGGTATTAACCAATACTTTTTACATGCACGTATGTTTAAAGATTTTGGTTTTAGTAAACTAGACAAAGCTGATTACAAAGTATCGATACAAAAAATGAAAAACGCCGACCGTTTAATTGAGCGTATTTTATTTTTAGAAGGCTTACCTAATCTTCAAGATTTAGGACGTTTACGTATAGGCGAAAACAGCGAAGAAATGATTGCCGCTAACATGAGCTTTGAACTTGATACCGTAGACGAGCTACGTGCTGCCATTAAACTCGCTGAAAGTAAGAAAGATTACATTAGCCGTGAAGCGCTCGACAACATTTTAAATGAGCAAGAAGAACAAATTGATTGGCTCGAAACACAACAACTGTTGATCAAAAACACTGGGCTTGAAAACTACTTACAATCGCAACTGTAAGTTAAAGTTATAAATACAAAAAAAGCAGCTAAGGCTGCTTTTTTTATGTTTAATTTTTAAATGTTAAACCAATTCGTTTAGATAGGGGTAATTATATAGATTACTCTTAAGCCACTTGATCGGTTATATCTGCAATTTGAATCAGTTTACGATTGAGGATCTTTTTAGTACAACAACAACACTTACCGCATTGGCTGCCCACTTTAAGCTCTTTAGTTAGCTCGCGCATGGTAGTAGCACCATCGTCGATGGTTTGCTCAATTTTTTTATCGGTCACACCGTGACAAAGACAAATATACATGAATACAAACAACTCTCAATTTCATTTAGTAGGTTTATACTAATCTAAACGAAAATAGTTATCAATTGGTTTTTTATAAAAATTGATTTTTTTGCATTTTTTTTGGCCAGCGCCACTTAAATTGAGAATTCGCGGCAGCTTGAGAATTGTTTGAGTTTTAATCGAGGTATGGCACTTAAATCGAGATTTATTAACTAAAGTCTCGCCTTAAATTTAAGTAGGTTTAGATTTAGGTAAATAGTTGAATGATTAAAATGAATTACATTAAGCCTGAAGAAGCCTTAATGTATAAATATAGAATTAATGCGTAGGCTATTTCTGGTTTGTGCC